>CAZXVB010000014.1:9641-18432 GCA_964643875.1 uncultured Anaerolineales bacterium
CGGTCGTTGGGCCGGCGATGGTGACGCCGGTCAAGGGACGGGGACAGGGAGGGACAATGGTGATGATGTGGGTGGCCGTGAGGGTGCCGCCGCAGTTTTCGGCTCGCAGGGTGAGCGTGTAGACGCCGGGGATGTCCCAGCGGTAGGTCGCAGCGCCGGTTCCTTGCCCGCTCACGGTGGGAGAGGGCGTCCAGGTGTAGAGGATTGGCTCGGTCGCGTCAGATGGCAGGACGGTCGCCGTGAACGGGTGAACGACGCTGACCAGGCCGAATGACGGACCGGTGATGCCTACCTCCGCCAGGGGCTTTAAGCAGGGTGGAGGGATTACCTCCACGGAGACGGGCACGCCGCTGGTGTAGACCTCGTTCGTGTGCACGTCATACGTGGTGTTGGTCAACCGTCCGGAGGCTGTTAGTCCCACCGTGACGTACAAGTCGAAGATTGTGGAAGCGCCGGCCCCCAAACTGGCCAACGTCCAGCGGACGGTCCGGTCGGGGAAGACGGGGGGCGTACATCCACCGCTGCACGCTGAGAAAGTTGTCCCTGCAGGGAGCACGTCGCTGATCACGAGGCCGGTCAACGGGCGCAGCGGGCTGCTGTTGTGCACTGTGAGACGATAGCGCAGGCTCTCGCCGGCTGTGACCGGGTCTGGGAAGGCCGTCTTTTCGATGGAAACCGGATGGGGCAGCACGGTAATGGGGATCGCTGCCGTAGCGGTGCAGGCGTCGCTGTCGGCGATGGTCAGGGAGACAGTGTATGTGCCGGTCACGTGATAGACGTGATCCACGCTGACGCCTGTACCGACATCACCGTCGCCGAAGGCCCATTGATAGCCGTAGGGGGAGCGTCCACTCAGCCCGTCGGTGGTGACGTTGAAATGGACGGTCTCTCCATCGAAAGGTTGATCCGTATTTACGCCGATGACGATCGCGTTGGGATCAATGGTGTAGCCGAAGCTGGCCATATAGAGGATGGCGGCGCGGTCGTCACTGCGGGCGTCACCCACCCGCATTGTGAGCGCGTTCCGTCCCCGGTAGAGGAAGCCGGGGTCAGGGATGTCAATGCGGCTGACATGCCCGCTCTCGTCGCCGGGGATCCAGCCGATGATGTCCCCGTTCAACCAGACGGAGGCCGGCCCGTCCGGGACGGCGGCGCTATCGGTGGCATTGAGGAGATCAATCACGATGCTACCGGCCGTCAATCGGCGTTGGGAGTTGGCCTGGGCGTTGATGGGCATACAAAAGTCCTTGCGTAGGAAGAGGTATTGGGGACTGGGGCTGGCGGGGATCGCGTAGCCGTTAGCGTAGTCCGAGCCATCATAGCGGCGGGGATATGAGGTGGTGTTCCCGGCGTCGTCCTCGAACGGTCCCGGCGCTCCGCCCCAGATGTGATCGGCGCCAGCGTTCAGCAGGGGGGCGATGTCGGTGCTGGTCGTCCAGGCGGCGGCGCGCTTGACCGGGTACGCATCCTGCCACTCAGAAGCGTCAAAGAAACGGCCACGCCAGCTCGGAGAGGGGTCTGTCACGCTGTTCTGAATCAATGTCTTGTCTACGTCGTTCCCGGCTTGTCCCTCGTTGCTGATCACGATCAGGGGGTTGGGATACGGGGAGAGGGGAGCGGCCAAACTCGATAACGCTGAGAGCAATCCCAGAATGAGGGTGGCCAATGCCAATCCAATGAAGCAAAATGTGCCCTGTCTATGCATCGGATTCTCCTTGTGATTTTACATACCAGTGAGTCAGGAAGGGGGAGTGTCGGCACTGGTTTATCCGTGTGGTTGTGACGAAGTAGGCAAGTGAACGACGTAGCCGAGTGTTTAGAAAACCATTATAGCATAGGGAACAAAAGGGGCAAAATATTCGTTCGGGGAATGTAAGGTTTGTTACCCATCGCCGCTTTGTTTGGCATATTGCGCTATAGCACTTGGCTTAACCGTAGGGTGATGGTATAATCTCGCTCGTCTGACCTGTGGGTTGGTCTTGTGGTTGGGTTTACAGAATAACTTTAAGGAGACGAGACTGTGAAATTGCATGAGTATCAGTCGAAGCGATTGTTTGCTGTTCACGGCGTGCCGATTCCTGATGGAGATGTGGCTACGACGCCCCAGGAGGCGCGCCAGATCGCCGAGAAGCTGGGCGGACCTGTGGTGGTTAAGTCACAGGTGCTGGTCGGCGGGCGTGGTAAGGCTGGCGGGATCCGTCTGGCGAAGACACCGGCTGAGGCCGAACAAGTCGCGGCGGACATCCTGGCCCTGGAGATCAAAGGGCTGCCGGTGCGCAAGGTGTTGATTGACGAGGCCGCCGACATCCAGCAGGAGATTTATCTGGGCATCGTCATTGACCGGGCCAATCGGCGGGCCGTGATGATGGCCTCTTCGGAAGGTGGCGTCGAGATCGAGGAAGTGGCCCGCACGAATCCCGACGCGATAAAGAAGGTGATGATTGACCCATTCCTGGGGTTGCAGAGCTATCAAACGGTAGCCTTGGCCAAGGGGATTGATTTGGATACCGGTTATATGCGAGCGTTCAACCGGGTTGCTCAAGGGCTGTACCAGGCCTTTTTGGCGTATGATGCCTCCCTGGCCGAGATCAACCCTCTGGTAGTGACCGGTGACGGGGCGTTATTGGCAGTGGATGGTAAGATGTTGATTGACGACAATGCGCTTTTCCGTCATCCAGACCTGGCCGAGATGCGGGACGTGGACGAGGAAACGTCGGCCGAGCGGTCGGCGCGGGAGGCTGGCTTGAGTTATGTCCAGCTCGATGGGCAGATCGGTTGTATGGTCAACGGTGCCGGTCTGGCGATGGCCACGATGGATATCATCAAACATTTCGGTGGCGCACCGGCGAATTTCCTTGATATTGGCGGGGGGGCCAAGGCGGAACGGGTGGCGACTGCTCTGCGTTTGATTCTGGCGGATGAGAATGTCAAAGCGGTTCTCTTCAACATCTTCGGCGGCATCACCCGATGTGATGAGGTAGCCAAGGGGATTTTGACGGCTTTTGAGGAAGTCAAGCCGACCGTCCCGCTGGTGGCCCGTTTGGTGGGTACGAACGAAGAGGAAGGTCGGGCGATCCTGGAGCAATCCGGGTATCATCTGATCACGGCGCAGACGTTGGCCGACGCGGCCCAGAAGGCGGTTGCCGCCGCTTCGGGCGCACACGCGCAACTACAAGGGGCATAGGAGGCAGCGATGGCAATCCTGGTGGACAAGAATACGCGTTTGGTGGTTCAGGGGATCACGGGCCGTGAGGGGGAGTTTCACAGCCGGCAGATGCTGGAATACGGTACGCAGGTCGTGGCCGGTGTGACGCCTGGCAAGGGAGGTCAATGGGCTTGTGACGACCGGGTCCCGGTCTTCGACACCGTGGCCGAGGCCGTCGCGGCGACCGGGGCCAACGCTTCGGTGATCTATGTGCCGGCCCGTTTCGCCTCTGATGCGATCCTGGAGGCTGCGGATGCGGGCCTGCCGTTGGTTGTTTGCATTACGGAGGGCATCCCCACACAGGATGTGCTCCGGGTGCGGGCCTATCTGGATCAGAAAGGAACCCGTCTGGTTGGGCCGAACTGTCCAGGCTTGCTTTCTCCGGGGCAGGCCAAGGTGGGGATTATGCCGGGGCACATTGCAATGCCGGGGCCGGTTGGGGTCGTCTCGCGTTCCGGAACGTTGACCTACGAGGTTGTCTATGCATTGACGGCCAAGGGAATCGGTCAGACGACTTGTGTGGGGATCGGTGGTGATCCGATCATCGGCACGACGTTTGTAGATGCCTTAGCTCTGTTCGAGAATGACCCGTTGACTGAGCAGGTGGTGTTGATTGGCGAGATTGGCGGCAGTGACGAGGAGCGAGCAGCCAGCTTCATCGCTGAACGGATGACCAAGCCGGTAACAGCCTTCATAGCCGGACGGACGGCCCCGCCTGGAAAGCGGATGGGGCATGCCGGGGCCATTATCCAAGGAGGCAGCGGTACGGCGGCGGAAAAGATCGCTGCTTTCGAGGCGGTCGGTGTGCGGGTAGCAGAGCATCCGGAGCAGATCGCCGATTTAGTGGCTCAGATTTAATTGTGTTGTGGTTCTTCACTCCGTTTGTTCAGGTTCGTTCAGTCGGGTAGATTGAAACAGATGCGGCGGGATGCGGCCTGGATTCGGCCCGGGACTTGGGTTCCGGGCCGAATCCTCAAATGGAAGGAGGGAAGAGGGACGCTGGCCATCGCCGTATTGCTCGCCCTGGTGGCAGCGCTCCCGTTCCTCACCCGGCCCGGCTTGCCCCATCAAACCGATGTCGAGTTGCACGTCTATCGGGCCGCCGAGTTAGGGCACGCGCTCCGTAGCGGTGCCTGGTATCCCCGCTGGGCGCCCGATTTCTACTTTGGATACGGATACCCCATCTTCAACTACTACGCCCCGTTCACCTATTATCTGGCTAATTTGTTTGATCTGCTGCCCGGCGTGGGGATCGTGGAAGGAGTCAAGGCGGTTTTCGTGGCGGGGTTGTGCCTGGCTGCTATTGGTACCTATCTGTTGGGGCGAGAGCTTTGGGGGCCGTTGGCCGGTGTCGTGGCGGCCGCAGCGTACACCTTTGCTCCCTACGTTGTGTTGATTGATCCCCATGCCCGTGGGGTCCTGGCGGAGCATTTCGCTATCTGTGTGTTGCCGTGGGTCTTCTACGCCTGGTACACGCTGATGAACGGGGTGGGGGGGCGATGGGGATGGGCGTTGGCCGGCAGCACCATCTCCATGGCGGTGGTGCTCTTGAGCCACAACTTGCTTGGTCTGGTGACGGTGGGGCTGGTGGTGGGGTATTGGCTGTGGGAAAGCCTGGTGGGTGGAAATCGGGCGCGGATGGGGTGGGGGGGGCTGGCGTTGGTGCTGATGACGCTCTTGACGGCCTTCTTCTGGTTGCCGTTTCTGATGGAACGGGACGCCATCCGTCTGGATGTGATCGGGCCAGGGCACTTTGACTTCCACCGCCACTTCCTCTCCTGGCAAGAACTGTTGGCCCCTTCGCGGCCCCTGGATCTGGGGACGGTCTCGCCAGCCTATCAGTTCAACCTGGGCCTGGCTCAATGGGTTTTGGCGCTGCTCTCACTCATTGCCCTCTGGCAACGGAAGGGAAGGTATCGTACTCTGGGCTATTTCGCGGCGGCTGCCTTGGGGCTGGTCTTTTTGATGACCTCGGGTTCGGTTTTCGTGTGGGAGCACGTGCCGGGGATGGCGTACCTTCAATTTCCTTGGCGCTTGATGGGGCCGGCCAATCTGATGTTGGCAGTCTCCGGTGCCGGCGGGGTTGTTGCGCTATTGGAAACTCTCTCCGTCCGGTGGCGGGGGGGCGTTTGGGCCTGTGTATTGTTGGCGATCCTGGGGTTGTCCTTGCCGGTTCTCTATCCGCCGATGTGGCCGCCAGATTTCGGCCCCACTGGCCCAGGCGACATCATTGCCTGGGAACGGCAGAGCCTGGCGCTGGGGACGACTTCGACCGGGGATTTCCTGCCGGTGAAAGCGGCGCTGGCCCCCGTGCCTCCGATGCCGTCGTTGATCGAGTCGTATGCCGGGCCGGGACCGGTGGATAAGGTCAATCGAGCTTCCTTGCCAGCCGGCACGCGGGTGGATGTGCTGGAACATGGTCCTCTCCACGACCGTTTTCAGGTGACGACAAGCAAGAAGTTCATCTTTCGCTTGTATACCTTCTATTTCCCTGGCTGGACCGTCTACGTGGATGGCGAGCCGGTCGAGATCGAGGTGGCCGGGCCGGAAGGGTTCATCACCTTTCGAGTGCCGCCGGGTCGTCACGAGGTGTTGGTGCGCTTCGAGGACACGCCGCCCCGCAAGGCCGGCTGGCTCATCTCGGCTGTTGGTCTCGTGGGTTTCGTTGTGGGGGTCGTGGCGATCACATTCGCGGGGCAGGCAGCCCGGAGATCGGCATTGGCGTCGGTACCCCCGGTGGGCGATGAAAGCGCCTGGTTGTGGATGGCGGGAGGGTTGTTGCTCTTCATCGCGTTCAAAGTTGGCGTGGCAGACCCCCAGGACGATTGGTTTCGCTACACCTCTCCGGTGGGGGAGGCGTGGGCGGCGCAGTACGAGCACCGGGCGAACTTTGGAGGGCAGATCGAACTACTGGGGTTCGATCTGCCGCGCGGGCGTGTCCCGGCTGGTGAGTACGTTGCGGTGACGCTTTACTGGCGTGCATTGGCTCCAATGGGGACAAACTATCAATCCTTTGTGCACCTGGCCCGTCCGCTGCATATCCTGTGGGGGCAGGAAGATCATCTCAACCCCGGCGATCTGCCAACCACCCGTTGGCCGTTGGATAAATACGTGCGGGATGAATACCGGGTGTGGGTGTTGCCGGGCACACCGCCAGGGGAGTATGTTCTCAATGTGGGATTGCCCTCCTGGACTGATGGCTACCGTCTCCAGCGGTATGATGAGCAGGGGCAGGCGGTGGGTGACAGCGTGGTGATTGCCACTGTACAGGTTACATCGCCGCGCCGGCCCTTTGCGGTGGATGAGTTGGATATGACTGAGACACTGATGGCCGATCTCCCGGTGGAGGGGCTTACGCTGCTGGGGTATCTTTTGCCGGTTCAGACGGTGACGCCGCCGGGGTCCTGGTCGTTGACCCTGTTCTGGCGGGCTGGGCAAGACCAGCCGAATGCCCATATCCGCACACTGGTGTTGGAGAACGAATTGGGAGAGGTGATCTGGAGCCAGAGCGGGCCGCCGGTGAACGGGGATTATCCCTTTGCGGTATGGCGGGCCGGTGAGGTCGTGCGTGATCCTTGCCTGGTGACGTTAACGGAGCCGTCCGACTATCTACCGGGACGGTATCGCTTGCGGGTGCGGGTAGACGGGGGCGTGTGGTTGGCGCTGGGCGAGGTGCAGATCCAGACCCAGGATGAGTGAACTGGAATAGGTAAGGGAGGAAGCGGTGAAAAGCAAAAGGGCAAAATCTGTGCCTAGGGGCCGAGGGAGTCAGAGCCGGCGGGAAGCCTGGTATCGAAACCCGACCATAGTGGGCGCTGTGATTGGCGGGCTGGTCATTGTCGTGATTGTGATGATTGTGGCGATTGTGATGCTCAATTCTCGGCCGAATGAGGCTACTCTCGGTGAAACCGCGTTCACGTACCGCGAGATCGGCGGGGGCTATACCGAGGAGGGGTTCCCGTACCTGGGACAGCCGGATGCGCCCGTCACTTTGACGGAATTTACCGATTTCGACTGTTCCCACTGTCGGGACTACAAGCTGGAGTCCGAGGAGGCCATTTTGGAGGAGTACGTGGCGACGGGCAAGGTGCGCTATGTGCTGCACTACTACAGTATGCCATCTCCTCACTCGATGCAGGCGGCTGAAGCGGCGATATGTGCAGGGGAACAGGGGCAGTATTTCCCGTATCAACACGCTCTGTTCGAGAACCCGGCCCAGACGCGGGATGACTTCATTGTCCGGGCCGAGGCGCTGGGGCTAGATGTAGAGGCATTCGCCGCCTGTTGGGACGCCGGCCGGTATCACAATCTGCTGTTGGAGTCCATCCGTTCAGCCCGTGCGATAGGAGTCTCTGCCACGCCAACGTTCGATGTCAACGGGCGGCTGGTGATTGGGAATCGGCTGGACGTCCTGCGTCAAGCCATCGAGGAGGCGCTGAGCCAGGTGGATTAAGGCAGGACGGCATCAAAGTTAAAAAAGTTAAGCGGCGCGATTGGGCTGGGCTTAGCAGGAGCAAGCCGGATCGGGGCTAATGCTTTTGATGCATCTCCAGGGTGCGGGCCAGGATGTCTTCCCGTTCCGAGAGATCGAGCTTGTGGCGGGGTGTCGAGCGTTGCCGTTGGCGTTTACCCTGCTTGCGAGCCCGTTGGAGGGCAATTTCCATTGCCGTCTGGGGGGGCGTCTCGTCCTCGTTCTCGCCGTCCTCATCCGGTTCCAGGTCTTCGATCCCCATCATAGAGAGATCAATTCGTCGCTTCCGGCGGTCTAGTTTGAGGACGCGAACAGTAACCTCATCGCCCACTTTGACGAGATCGGACGGGTTACGAACGTAATGGTCGGCCATTTCTCGAACGTGAAGGAGGCCATCTCGTTCGGCCCCGATATTGACGAAAGCGCCGTAGCGTTCCAGGCGGGTGACGGTGCCGGTGTAGACCTGGTTTTCGGCTAACTCGGACCAGGTAACATCCGGCGGCTTGACCATTGTCAGGCCGATTTTACCTTTGCTGGGGTTCACCTCGGTGACCCAGACGGTTACCTGGTCGCCCGGCTGGACGACGTCGGTGACGCGGTTGACGCGCTGGGGGGAGAGCTGGGAAATGTGGACCATGCCATCGTATTCCAGGCCGATATCTACAATGGCTCCGTAGAGTTGGGTGTCCTTGACGACGCCCTGGAGGCACATTTTAGGGGTCAGGTCGGCGATGGAGTGGACTTGTTCGGGTTCTGCTGATTCAAATTTCTCTGTGCGTTCTTCTGTCACGCGAAAACTCCTCTCTAGGTAGAAGGTTACGATGGGATTATAACGTAGTATGGGAAAGTGTCAAGGTGTCAAGCAGGCCGGCCCCACTTCGCATAGTCATTATGGTATGAGGATAAGGATAAGGGAAATGAGAAAATCAGGAAAGGAAAAATAGGCTATGATGAAGCCATACATCAATTAGCTGCATTCTTCACGACACTAAAACCATGGAAAAATAAACGATCATGGGCTCGTTGGTTGACAAGAACATATAAAATCAGATGGAATCAAGAAACAGGATTTAGGTCATTAAATAAGATTCATGAACAATTCAGATATCGATATC
>CAZXVB010000015.1:0-18246 GCA_964643875.1 uncultured Anaerolineales bacterium
TGGCAACCTGCGGGAGGGTTGCCCACTTTCCAACTGAAATGAAACGCACCCATTTCAATTTAAGGAAGGGTCAACGTGGATTCGTGGGGTAAGCCAGCCTCCCGCAGGTTCACATCCTGCGGGAGGCTCGTCCCTACCCCTCGAATCCGTGTAAAGCCCTAAAGAAGTAGCCTGAGTAGAAGTAGCCTGAGTAGTAGTTACGCTTATCTTTCGCTTCCATAGCTATGCCACTGCAACGTGGAGGAGGCTGAATTGAACTTGAGAACCGGCCTGGGTATTCACTTCCTTCGCACCCGTTTGGGGTTGATTCTGTTTCTGTTCGTCACTTTCCGGCTATCGCTGTTGTTGTTTTGGCCGGCCGATCAATTGGCCCGTTGGTCGGATTACGATTATTACTACGAAATCGCCCGCTGGGTGGATCGAGGCCGGCTGCCCTACTTGCATTACTGGGTAGAGTATCCTCCTCTGTTTGCTTACCTTTCCGTGCTGCTCTATCGGTTGGCGCCGCGCTACGAGACGTTTGCCGTGCTGCTGGCCTTGGTCCAGTTGGCCTTCGAAACGGGAACGCTCGTATTGCTGTATCGTCTAGGGTGGCGGGTTTCGGGCGAGGCGTTGGCGGAGCGTGTGGCCTGGGCGTACGGGCTGCTCTTTGCGCCTGTGGCGACGTGGTGGCTCAGTTTCGATGCCCTGACTACGTTTTTTATGTTGCTGACCGTCGAACGGTGGCTGTCCGGACGGCGGCTCCAGTCGGCGCTGGCGATGGGCATTGGTGGATTGGTGAAGTGGTTCCCTTTGCTGTTCCTGCCGGTCGCTTTCCGATTTCGGCGCAGTTGGCGCCAGGTGCTGGGATACGCGGCGGTGGGGGTACTGGTCGTGGCAGTGGTGCTAGGAGGGTTGGCGCTTCTTAGCCCGGTTTACACGGCGGCCTCGCTCCGCTCGCTCGTCAGCCGCGCCTCGTGGCAGACGGTATGGGCGCTGTTGGATGGGAACCTGGGTACCGGCGCCTACAATGCCAATCGGCTTGATCCGGCTGCGGCAGCGCTGCCGCAGGGGAACCCCGCTCGAGTATCGCCCTGGTTGACTCTGGGCGTTTGTGGATTGGTTTACTTATGGTTGTGGCACCGGACGCCGGTAGACAAAAGGCCCCGGCGGGTGCTGCGGCTGCTGACGCTGACGGTGCTGATCTTCTTTTTGTGGTCACGGGGCTGGAGCCCGCAGTGGCTGGGGATGCTGGCACCGATGTTGTTGTTGAGTCTGTCGGTGGAGCGGGCGGCTCTTTATGTAGTGGTGCTCACATTGACCAATATCGCCGAGTGGCCTGTGCTCCTCTCACGGGGGATGAATCGCTGGCTTTATCTGACGGTATCTGTGCGGACAGTATTGTTGTTGGCACTGGTCGTTGAAGTCGCCGTTCTGGTGACGGGCCTTCGCAGAGGAGACCGTTGGAGTGAGGAATATGAATCTCCAGAGGGTGCTTCATTGGCATAGTCTTCTGTCAACCGCCGTGTTGATCGCTGTCATCGCCGTGATCGTCGGCGGCGTCTGGCTAACCTATACGCACTTCACATCTCGGTATGCGGGGGGCAACGATTTTTTCATCCGCTGGATGGCTGGCCGGGCGTTTCTGTTAGAAGGGCTGAACCCCTACTCTGATGTTGTCACCAAGCGGGTTCAGATCGGGATGCATGGTCGCCTGGCCGCACCACAAGAAGACCAGGGCCGTTTCGTCTACCCACTGTATATCTTGCTGTTTTACTGGCCGCTCTGTTTCGTCGGTGATTACGCCCTGGCGCGGGCGATTTGGATGTGGTGCTTGTTGGGCGTGACGGTGATGGCATCCTTGATCTCGATGCGAGTGGTCGCCTGGCACCCCAAACCGGGACTATGGGCCGGTACGATGCTGTGGCTGGTGTTGATTTACCCCAACTTTCGGGCCATAATGTTGGGGCAATTCTCTCTGTTGGTCTGGCTGACCCTGGCTGCGGCACTGTGGGCTATGCAGCGCGGCCGGGATGGATGGGCCGGTTGTTTACTGGCCCTGACGACCCTCAAGCCGCCGTTGGTCTATCTGGCGATCCCTTGGCTGCTCCTGTGGACAGCCGGACAGCGTCGTTGGCGGCTGTGGTGGGGGTTCGGCCTTTCGATGGCCCTGCTGATGTTCGGCACAATGGCCCTGGTTCCGTCGTGGCCGCTGGATTTCGCTCATCAGGTGTTAGGGTACTCTTCTTATGCGGTCTACGGCTCGCTGACGTGGATGATCGTCCGCTATTGGCTGGGCTGGGGGGCTGCGGTGGAGATCGCGGCGATGGTTGGCCTGGCGGCGCTGGTGTTGGTGTTGGGTCGGCGCTTGTGGCGGGGAAATTGGACGCAGATGATGTGGATGTTGGGGCTTGTGCTCTTGGTGACGAATTGCTTCACTCCCCGCATCGCCACCACTAACTATGTGACGCTAATGCCCTGGGTGCTGTGGAGCTTCCGAGAGATGCAGCACGCTTGGGGGCGCGGGGGTAGGTGGGTGATCATCGGGGGGCAACTCGTCTCGCTGGTCGGCCTGTGGTGGCTCTTTTTAGCGACCATCGAGGGGAATTTCGAGACTGCGCCGGCCTACTTTCCATTTCCGGTGATGATGTGCTTGCTATTGGCTTGGTTGGGGAGGCGGTTGGACGTTTGGCATTTGGGCGTGAGTGGAGGGAAGAGTTGAACCGCCTAAGGATCGTTCGTGGGGTGACCATAGCCATTGTGCTGTGGATATTCATCACCCTGGTGCTTTTTTATTGGGTGCAGAAACCCTTTGCGCCGGCCAACGCGGCGGCTATCCTTCGCACGATTCTCGATGGGGCCGCCGCTACCTTGATCTGGGTCTCCGGTTGGACGCTGGGGGGGCAATTGCTGCGCATCATGCGATTGCCAGGTCTTTCGGTCGCCGACCGGTTCGTTCTGGGCACTGGCCTGGGCCTGGGGCTGCTCGGTTTGCTGACGTTCGGCCTGGGGCTGCTGGGGCTTCTCTCCCGGTGGTTATTCTGGGGGATGATGTTGGCGGTGGCTGTTTTCCTACTTATGCGTGACGAGATCGCCGATAGCTGGCAGGCTCTTCGCCGGACGCACAGGCCACGGCGGGGTACGGCTTTGTACATAGGCGCTACGCTCCTGCTATCCCTCCTGACAGCGTTGACCCCACCGACGGATTGGGACGGCCTTTTCTACCACTTGACCGGCCCGGCCTGGACCCTGATGAGCGGACGTATTAGCCCACTGCCGGTTCGTCTGCCCCATCTGAGCTTCCCAGGGCTGATGGAGTCGCTTTTCCTGTTGGCGATGGTTGTGCAGAGCGACGTGACGGCCAAGCTGATCCATTGGGGATTTGCACTCCTGCTGGGCGGATTGACATATCAGCTCACCGAGCGCTATGTGGGCGTCAAGTGGGGGTGGCAGAGCGTCGTCGTTCTCTACGCCATCCCGATGGTTGCCGTCCTGGCCGGTTGGGCCTACAATGACCTGGCATTGGCCTTTTTCCAGATAGCAGCCCTGTATGCCGTGCTAAACGGTCGAGCACAACCCGGTGGTAGTTTGCGCTGGTTCGGCCTCGCTGGGGCATTTGCCGGTCTGGCGATGGGAGTGAAGTACACCAGTTTCGTTTGTCCGCTGGCGCTGATGGCCTTGGCGCTGTGGGATGCGGTACGAAAGGAGGCGCCGTGGGCCGCTGTGCTGCGCCGGGTCGCCGTCTTCGGCTGCATGGCGGGGGTGGTGGCTTCTCCCTGGTATGTGCGTAACCTGGCGTTTACCGGTAACCCGGTCTACCCGTTTGCCTATCGGCTGTTCGATGGGCACGGATGGAGCGCCTGGCTGGCCGACTGGTACGCCCAGAGCGGGACCGGGTTAGGCACCGATTGGGGGGCGATCCTGGCCTTGCCGGTCACGGCGACGTTGGGCCTGCGCGATATGAACTATTACGATGGACGAACCGGTCCCCTTTTCTTGATAGCCCTGCCGGCGCTGCTGTGGACAGGGGTCGGTGAGCGACGTAAACCACCAGCGGTCACTGCATTGCTTTGGTTCGCCCTGGCGCACTTCGTTGTCTGGACTGTGGGTGTGATCGAATCACGCTCGTTGTTCCAATCTCGTTTATTGTTGACGGGCTTGGTCGCCCTATGCCCTGTGCTGGTGTATATTGCTCATCGCTTGCATTGCCTGGACCGACCGGGTTTTTCCTTGCATCGCTTCATTCGGTTGGTACTTGTTATCGTGTTGGCATTCAACCTCGTTGTTCAGGGGTTGGAGGTGATTTCGTTGCATCCCCTTGCGTACCTGGTGGGGGAAGAGAGCCGCGACGATTTCCTGGTGCGGCGGCTGGGAGGGTATTACCTAGCGATGCAGGCCGTGGCCACGTTGCCGGATGATGCTCGTGTGCAATTCCTATGGGAACCGAGGAGCTATTACAGCCAGCGAGTTCTCCAACCCGATCCGATTTTGGAGACGTGGAAATACTTGTGCGAGACCCATCATCGAGATATAACGGCTATTGCTGCCGACTGGCGGGAGCAGGGCGTCACCCATATCCTGCTCCATCAGGCGGGAATGGAGTTGGTAGCCCGCACCCACCCGGCGCACCTGACGGAAGCTGATCTGGCGGCGTGGGAGGCCTTTTCTGCCCGCTATCTATCCTCTGTCTGGGAACTGCCAGGCAGCTATGTGCTTTATCAGTGGAATCAGTGGAAAGAGTGAACCGTGCGATTGGTGAGGGAATTCTCCAGGTCTGTATACAGGGATGGATTGTGGCTCCTGTTTTTGGCCCTGGGCGTGCGCCTGGCGACTGCGGCGCTGGTTCACCGGCCAGGCTATATGGACGTGGCCTACTATGCCGCCGGGGCCGTGAACCTGGCCCAGGGAGGTGGGCTGGACGAGCCTTTTCTGTGGCACTACCTGGATGATCCGGGGGGACTCCCCCATCCCGGTTTTTTGTATTGGATGCCGTTGCCGTCATTGCTCGGCGCTCCCTTTGCGAAGATGTGGCCTGGCTCCTTCTTTGGTTTACAACTCCCGTTTGTTTTGCTCTCATCCCTTCTTCCTTTGGTGACCTATGTGCTGGGGCGGTCCATTGGGGGGCGACGTCTGGCATGGTCGGCGGGATTGGTGACCGTATTCAGCGGCTTTTTCTTCCCTTATTGGACCCTGCCGGAGACCTTTGCGCCCTTTGCTTTGGTCGGCAGTCTGGCGTTGGGGGTGGCGGGATGGGGAGGAGGAAGAAAAGAGGTAGCGCTCCGGCCCCCGTTTTTGGGGGTGTGGGTCGGTTTACTGGTTGGCCTGGCGCACATGAGTCGCGCCGATGGTGTGTTGTTGCTCCCGATTGTTGCCTGGGGGTTGATTCGTTTTCAACTGCCTCATCTTCGTCAACCATCTCACCGACGGATTGCAGTGCGCCATTTGTTGACACTGTTCGTTGGCTATGCGTTGGTGATGACACCTTGGTTCATTCGCAACGTTGCGGCCATTGGTGCTCCTCTTTCCTCGGCCGGCACGCGTACGCTGTGGTTGCGGGACTACGACGATTTCTACTGCTATGAGTGCGCTCTCTCGCTCAAGACCTACCTGGCGTGGGGATGGCGAGAGATCTGGCGTTCCAAACTATGGGCGATGGGGGTCAATTTGGAGCGGTTCCTGGCGGAAGATTGCCTTGTGTACTTGTTCCCGTTTGTAGTGATCGGGCTGTATCGTTTGCGGTCGCATCCTGTCTTTTCTCTGGCCGGCCTGTACCTTGGGGGCGTCTTTCTGGTCCACTCATTGCTGTTTACGTTTCCCGGCCCGCGAGGAGGGTTCTTCCATGCCGGGAGCGCTGCTATCCCTTTCCTCTTTGTCGCCGGTTTAGTGGGAGTTCAGGCGGCGGTGGGATGGGGGGCCCGGAAACGTCGCTGGAATCGGCATCAGGCTGAGGCGGTCTTCACCACAGCGGTTGTGGTGGCGGCTATTTTCCTGAGTCTGTATGCCGCACTTCAGAAATTGCCAGTCTGGCAACACACTGACCGGCTGTACGAAGCCGTTGGACGATGGTTGGAAGCCTACGCCGATGATCGCGCACCGGTGATGCTTGCCAATCCGCCAGCCTTTTGGTACTATACACATCGCTCCGCTGTCGTTGTTCCGAATGGGAACATAGATGTCCTGCTCCGGGTTGCGGAGCGATACGGTGTGCGGTACGTGCTGTTGGATGCCAACCGTCCATCGGCGCTCGATGGACTATATACGGGTGATGTATCTCATCCTCAATTGCGCACGGTTACGACGTATGATAGCACAGAAGGATTTGCTCGTTTGTTGGAATTTGTTGAATTGAAGGATGATGGCAAGTTGCCTGTTTCCAGCATCGTGTGGTATACTAAACAGCAGCGTATCAGGGTGGGAGTGAAAGGGAACCACATATGGAAGGTGAAATCAAAGTTATGGTGGTGGATGACCACCCACTATTTCGGCAAGGACTGAGGAACGTCTTGGATGCTCAGCCGGACATTGTTGTGGTGGGAGAGGCAACCGATGGCCCCGAGGCCATCGAGATGACCCGGTCATTACGGCCAGACGTTGTTTTAATGGACATCAACCTTCCCACCCTCAATGGCCTGCAGGCTACTCGACAATTGAAAGCCCATTGTCCGGAAACCAAGGTTATCATACTCACGGCGTATGACGATGTGGAGCAGGTCTATCATGCGATCCGTGCCGGTGCATCGGCGTATTATGCCAAGGATGTCAGTCCAGGGCGTTTGGTGGGAGTGATACGCTACGTGAACCAAGGACAATATGTTGTCGGTGGAGAAGTATTGGATGAAGAGGGGCTAGGGGATTGGCTGTTGGCGGAATTTCAACGCTTTGGGGGGCAGATTTTCTATGAAGGAAACCAATTCTTTGCTCCGCTTTCTCCTCGCGAAATGGAAATCCTGGAATTGGTTGTCCAGGGAATGGGGAATCGAGAGATTGCCTATCATTTGGGGATCAGCCATCAGACGGTCAAGAATCATATGACTTCCATCCTCAACAAGTTGGGAGTAGCGGACCGAACACAGGCCGCGGTGTATGCTTTGCGACATGGCTGGGTTCCCTTACGTGAGTAGATAGTGCGAGGGCCAATGTTAAAGCGTAGAGTGGTGTTGATTCAGGAGATTAGAGGCCATGGATGCTATAGGCGATGTTGGTGATGTACTAGAACAGTTCTCACTGGAGTGCCAGAGGGAACTTGATCAGACCGAGCGAGAACTAAAAGAGATAGATCTGCTTATTCAACAGACGACAGCCGAGGTCGAGCGCCTGGCCCAGCGGAACACGCAGGCCACCAATCGGCTTCGCCAGGTTGAGGCGGCTTTGGATACTGTCCCTCGTGAGGACATTCGGGAGGTCTACAATGCTGTTCTGGACACACAGCAACGACTTTTCACGATGCGGGGACAATTGGAAAAACTCCAGAGTAACCAGCGGAGTATGGATCGCTATCTGAGTCTGTTGCGTAACGTCCTGAATATCTTGGGACAGGCTGTCGAAAAGCCTCAGACAGCCGAAGCGGGAGAGCCGAGCAAGCCATTAGTGGTGCGGATCATCGAGGCCCAGGAGCGGGAGCGGTTGCGTCTCAGTCGTCAGATGCATGATGGCCCGGCGCAATCCTTGACGAATCTAATCTTGCAAGCAGAGATATGTGAGCGACTCTTTGAGACGGATCCCGACCGGGCGCGGACAGAGCTGGCTAACTTGCGCACGGCTGTAGCGGCGACATTCCAGAAAGTGAAAGGGTTCATTCTCAACCTACGACCAATGATGTTGGATGATTTGGGCGTAGTGCCTACATTACGGCGGTATGTAGACAGCTTCTCGGAAAACACCGGTGTTGCAACGCATTTGCTGGTGACCGGCAAGGAACGTCGGTTGGAATCGCATCAAGAGGTGATGATCTTTCGCCTCATTCAGGAGTTGATGAACAATGCTGTAGAGTACGCCCATGCGGCCAACATCCAGATTAGTCTGGACATCGGGGACGATCTGGTGCAGGTGTCTGTGGAGGACAACGGTGGCGGATATGATTTAACGACTCCTAATTCTCCGGATATCGAGCGGTTGGGATTGAACACGATGCGAGAGCGGATTGAGATGCTCGGAGGCCAGATCTACTTCGACAGTGCACCAGGGCGGGGGACCAAGGTGAGCTTCGAGCTGCCGATTTGATGGAAAGTAGTACCAAGTTCCTATTGTGATTTTAGGAGCTTTCTTGTATAATGAGGCCATAAGGTTTTTAGGAAGGGAGGTGAAAGGGATGCTGTTTTTGCCGCGTGAGGAAGGTCAGGGGTTGGTAGAGTATGCGTTGATTCTTGTTTTGGTGGCCATTGTCGTGATCGTCATTTTGGCTCTGTTGGGCCCCGCGATTGCCAATATCTTCAGCAACATCGTCACCAACGTTTAGTTTGTACCATTATCAACATTGACACAGTATCGAGCACAGAGCCTCGCTTTGCGAGGCTCTGTCTTTAATGGCATTTTAGTGAAATAGTACCAAAGTAGGCTTGCATTTGCCTCCCCGGTTGGAGTATAATAGGTATTAGGAGAGGAGCGCAATGGGATTTTGGATTTTTTCTAAACGTGCGAGGAAAAACAGGAAAGCGCGGCCGTATTCCAAACTGCCCCAGTGGGGGCAGGCGCTGGTCGAGTTTGCTCTCATGTTGCCTGTGTTGTTGATGATCCTGTTCGTGCTGATCGAGACCGCGTTTGTCATTCAGGGGTATTTGGCGGTGCAACACGCTGCGCGGGATGCGGCTCGCTGGGCGATCACCGGTCGCCCTGTGCAGAGTGAGCAATTGGATGGTTCGCCGTGCACCAACCCTGGCGCCGGTGATACTGTGGAGCAGTTCGTACGCCAGAATCCCGGGACCAATTGTGATCCGAATGAAAGTGATGCTGAATATGCAGCGCGGCGGGTAGCATTGATCAAAGAGACCGCTGTGCAACGGGCTGCCGGGTTGCGGATTGACCCCGCTGTCTTGGCTTTGACAGAGGCGGAGTTTGCTGCCTATCAAGACGAGCCGCGTTTCTTTGGTGTACGTGTGTTCGGCGATACCTGGACCCAGGAGCGTGTCGTGGACCATCCGGGTCTGCCTGGTCGTCTGGTACATGTCGAGGTCGTTCACAATGTCGAAATCATCGATCCGTTCCTTCGGGTGATCGCTCAGTATGTCCAGGTGCGGGGAAGCGCCAACATGGTCAATGAGGGCGTCCAGGTCTGGGAGCCGACCCCCACGGCGTATACGGCGACCCCATTTACGATTACACCTCCTCCTTCGCCAGAACTGTTTACTCGCACGCCTACTCCCTCGCCGACGCCGCTACCGACATCTACTCCTCCGCCGGGGGGCTATGTTGTGATTATCCCATTCAATTATGTAACCAATACGTTACCCTTCGAGCGTGGGCACCCGGTGGATGTGACTGTGACCGATCAGGTGGGGAACCCATTGCCGGACGTGATCGTCAGTTTCTCCACAGACTTTGGGGCCTATGATTACTCCGGCGTGGAGGAGCCGGATACCCAGTACGTAGAGGGTACAACCGATGCCAACGGTGTGGTCCGTCGCACTATCTACGCTAACGAGCCGGCCACAGCGCAAATTCGTGCCTGGGTGGATATGGACGGGGATGACGTGTGGGACTTAGGAGAGGCAACGGATACGGCGATCAAAGAGTGGATCCTGCCACCGGGGCAGCCCTATATCCTGGCATCAGACTATGAGGTTATGCCGCTGGACTGGATTACGGCCGATATTTACGATCACTTCCCGGCGCAGAACCCGCACACCCTGCTTTGGTGTCGGACCTCCATTACTGGCGGGATTACTTCTAGCGTATTGGACACGAATCTTTACGTGGATTCCGATGGCGACTTGATGGATTTGCCTATCGAGATTCCAGAGAACAGCGCCGGGTACTACCGGCTAGAAACTCACTCTGGAGCGGCCAGTTGTGAGCCACCGGGGAGCGCCTGCAATGCCATTGCCTGCTCAGATGACATCCTGGTGATTCCTTCTCCGCCTGATCTGCTCATCCAGTCAATCAATGGGCCGACGGAGGTGCAACCGGGGACGCTGTTCACGATGTCTGTGGTCGTGAAAAACAACTCCTTCGGTTATACAGATGAGACCTTCGATATCGACTTCTATCTCGATCCGGGAGGGGAGCCTGCTCCGGGAAATATCGGTGTGATCAAACAGTGGATTGCTGGAATTGATCCAATGGAGTCGGTGACGGTGAATACATTGATGTGGCTGGGCGATATCGGCACTCACGAGATTTGGGCGCGGGTAGATACCAGCAATTACGTCGAGGAGACAGACGAAGACAATAACACGGCGATGGCTACTGTGACTGCCCGTTGTCCGTTGGTGGAGGACAATGGTCAGGTGGTGATCCCAGCAACGATGTATGATAGCAACACAGATGGGTCCTGTGGGGGCGGAGCCATCCACTGGGAGGCTTCTAGTTACGGTGGCACAGATACGATGCTGGCGCTACCGGATGATGGAAGAGGGTGTTACAATTATGGTAGTACATCCAGTGCACCTGTGTTAAGATATACTGTCGAGTTTAATCAGCCCGGTACATACTACGTTTGGGCGTTGGGGCGTCCGTGTGCAGAGTCGTCGCGGGGATGCTATCAAGGGACTAGCAGCAACGACTCGTTCTGGGTCACATTGGATGGCTTGCCGAACACGGATAACAATTACCGCATTACCGGTTGGGGAAGTGGTGGGCTGACGTGGGTGAGCCAGATCCACGGGACGAGTGGTCAGCCCTACCTGGTTGTACCCAGCGCCGGGGCCCATGAAGTACAGGTACGTGTGCGTGAGGATGGGTTCGAATGGTCGAAGATCGTGCTGACGACGACGGCCGGGCTGGATCAAGAACCATCCGGAAGTGGACCGGCATTCACTTGTATGGGGAGCGACCCTGCTCCCTGGGAGCCTTCGGCCCCTGGCCTGGTGGAATGCACACAGCTTATCAAGAAAGGGGACTTCGAGGGGAACCCGGAGGGGGTTTTCGAGTACTGGCGGGCTGGGGAAACGGGCGCTTTCCAACGCACAGGTTATATGGCGCATGGCGGTGCTTTTTCGATGCGTCTCCACGATTCCTTGGGGAACTACCCGGCTTGTGAAGCGTTGACGCCGTGGGTCTATCAAACGGTTCGCATCCCGACCGAGGTCTACTCGATTACCACCTTGTCTGTCTCGGGGTATCGGACGGTGGGGGGCAGTTTGTTGGATTGCAGTGTGGCCCAGAGCGTTGACTTTGATGAACGGTTATACGTGCAAGTCGTGGATGGAAGCAGCAACCCGTATATGCGTCTGTATCCAACGTCGGGCAATGATCCAGAGGACCCCTCTACGCCACCATTGACTCCGACGCCGACAGCCACGCCCTCGCCTTCACCGACGCCCTCACCGTCACCGACACCTACGCCGACCGATACACCTACACCGACGCCATCTCCATCGCCCACGCCTTCCTGCTATCGTGACGATTTCGACGATGGGGATCACTCATCCTGGCAAGAGTATGGCTTTGCTACTAACAATGGTACGGTTTCCGAATCGGGAAGCAGTATGTTCATCGCTGGCGGCGGCACGACTATCTGGTATCGGGATGATCTCTACTTCGTTTATCGGCCTTTCAGTGGGGATATGCGGGTGGAGTTGGAGATCACTGGCTTCTCTGGTACGGGGGGAAGTTCCCGTAAGGGCGGCTTGATGATCCGGGAAGGGATCTCGGCAGCCGAAGGGCGGGACCGGCGGATCGGTGTGCTCTACTATGCCGGGAGCGGTAATTTGAGCTTCATTTACCGCGATACCACGGGGGGAAATGGCAACCGGACAATCGCCTCGAATGTTTCGGTGGGATTGCCGGTGTGGGTGGCGGTCGAAAAACAGGGAGACGACTATCAGGTGGAGTATTCTACCGATGGGGGAACGAACTGGATTGATGTAGGAAGTGTCACGATACCGATGGGGGATAATCTGTTGGTTGGTATGGGGGTAGCGTCATATTCGACTTCTCCTTCCTTGGTTGGCGAATTCGATTACATTGAAGTGTGTGAAGTGTCTCCTCCGCCACCGCCTCCTCCGCCTCCCTCCCCGCCGCCATTGGACCCTGGGTGTGAGCGAGTCAATTTCGATGATCACACGCTTCTCTCGTATGGCGACCAGGACTCCAACCCAGTTTTGGCGGCTTCCGAGTACGGTGGTACCACTTTGCATCTGGTCGGTAACACGTGGAAAATCATCAACTACCCAGTTGATGTTCAACCGGCTACCTACATCGTGTTCGATTATCGCAGTGAATCACAGGGGGAGATCCACGGCATTGGCCTGGATGAAGATACCGCTCAAAGTTCGAATCGGATCTTCCAGCTATATGGGACTCAAAACTGGGGGTATGGAGACTATCGAGATTATGCGGCCGACGCGCCGGATTGGAAGCGGTACACGATTCCGGTGGGGGACTACTACGACGGGATCGCGGCGCAGTATCTGGCTTTCGTCAACGATCAGGACACCTCCAATCCGACGGCCGAGAG
Source organism: uncultured Anaerolineales bacterium (assembly GCA_964643875.1). GTDB lineage: Bacteria > Chloroflexota > Anaerolineae > B4-G1 > B4-G1 > CAZXVB01. Next base: position 12,593 of record CAZXVB010000015.1, read on the forward strand.
CTATTTCGCCAATGTGACGATTTGTGGTGGCGTGGTCGGGCCGACGCCCACGCCGACGCCCACGCCGCAGGCCCCGCCGGAGGATTGGCGTTTCTTCAATGCTGAGTTCGACTCGCTGGACCTGACAGCACTGGCCGGGCAAGAAGTGGATATCCGGTTCTTTGCGACTCAGGATAATGATGAGTACGGCACTTGGTTCTATCTGGATGATGTGGAGTGCAATGTGTGTGCCAATTGGCCAGTTCCTGACCCAGAGCCTGGGACGGCTTCCTTCGGCGGGTTGGTCCGTGCCCAGATCGGCGGTTCCATTCAGATGATGACCGGCGTCGAAGTGATCGCCTACAGCCGGGGCGGGCAGTTGTACCGCACGCGCAGTATCCACGATGGAACCTACCATTTCTACAATATCCCGCCGGGCACTTACTATGTGTACGCCTCGATCTGGTATGACGGGGTCTTGTTGGTGGCTACTGATCAGGTGACGGTGGTTTCGGATGAACGGAACTACGACGTGAACCTGTTGTTGTTGCTGCCGTAGGGGGCAATATGCCGGAACGTGACATCCGGGCGCAATCTGCGAGCGTTGCCATTGGCATGGCGTTGTTCGCGGTGATTGCGCTGACCAGCCTCCTGGCGCTGGCAGCCCCACAACAGGATATGCCGGTGGGGGCAACGAGCCTCTCGGCTGTGGATGAGCGCTCTTCTCGCTTTGCCGACGTGGCGGTCTCTCTGACCGGGGATCGGGTCGTCGTTGTCTGGGGGGAGGAGTACACCGACACATTGGCCGATGCTGAAACGCCTCCTCGGTTTGGTTCGGTTCTACTCCGATGGGCCTCCGGCGGGACGGTCAGTAGCTGGCATGACCCGGTGACGATCTTTACCGGCTCGTTGCAGGCATGCGCCAGCGGGGCGCGAGTGGCCGTCACCGGGACGACGGCTCACATAGCTTATATCGTGCGTCGGCCATGTTCGGTTTCTCTGCGATCGGAGGTGGTCTATCGGCCCTATAGTCTGGGGGGAGAGCTGGGGGAAAGTCATCTCATTACGTTTACGGAACAGCCCGATGCTCTTTTTTCCGATGTGGATGTTGCCGTGGATGGTCAAGGGAACCCGCACTTCGTCTACCTCTACCGCTGGGTAGAGGCACAACAGGAAGAAAGCCGGGTGTTCTATCGGGCGCTCTCAGGTGGTGTGCTGGAGGCCCAAGAGCAGGTCTCAGACGGGAAGGCAGAACACCCGGTGATTGCCTGTGATGGTGCTGTTGTTCATGCAGTGTGGGAGGATTTGGCTGAGGTAGGGGCGCTGATCTATCGTCGGCGGGTGGACGGGTGGGAGAAGGAGACGGTGGACCTGGCATACAACCGGGGGAACGAGGATGATCGCCCTCGCAATCCCGCCGTTGCGGCCCGGGATGGTCGGGTGGTGGTCGTCTGGGATTGGCGATGGACCGGCTTATCCATCCCTGACCAATATGCTCTGGCCTATGCTATCTATCTGCCAGAAGTAGGAGATTGGCTTCGGGCGCGGGAAGTGGGCACAGACGTGAATCTGCGTCTCTCTGATCCTGAACACACATATACGTCCACAGGACGGATCGATTGGCCTTCGGCCCACATGTGGTATTTACGCCCTGCTGTAGCCCTGGATGGGGAAGGGCGTCCTGCGGTCGTTTGGCATGTCAACCAAGGCCCTATTGATCTGGGCAATCTGGATTATGATGTAATGTTCATTCGAGCGCAGACAGTGACAGCTTCCGGCGTCTCCTGGTTGACGCCCACGGTGTTGGTTCCCAATTCAGGGGCTGTTCTGCATGCCGCCAGTGCCGTGGTGGCAATGGCGCCGGTCTCACCAACTCTGGCTCACGTGGCGTATATGTACAACGGAACCCAGGCGCTGGGCTATGGGGAGTGGGAGACGTACTACGTTGGGGTGAGTGATCAAGAACCGCCGGAACGTCCGGAGAAAGTGTTCTTGCCGGTTGTGTTGCATAATTATTCTTCCCAAACGTGATTGTCTAGTGAGAAGTGGTCGTCGGAGATTGCAATGCATGCAATGAGGTAATCGAATGGCGGAGCAGATGGAGGGGGGGCGAGGAAGAAGCGGATGTAGACGGACCTTGATCTGGGCTTTGGGTGTTTCTTTCCTGGTGACGCTGGTGGTGATGTGGATATACCGCCCTGCGCCATCGGAGCCGGTGAATCCCTCGAATTCAGGGGGCGGGTCGGAACAGTTTACTGCCTGGTCGGATTCTACGGTTTTTCCAACCAGCCTGGACGAAGGGCCAACGGCTCAGGCGGCATACGCTACGGCGCGCGATACAGCATTGGCCTGGCAACCCGATGCGCAACCGGCGATCGTCTCGGCCCACTGGCGTCCGCGCGCGGATGGTCATTGGCCTACGATGGTCGTCTGGTCGTTCCAGTTCTACTCGCCGGGGACGCAACGGGTAGCAGTGATCGCTGTGGACGGAGGACAGGCGCAGCTTCTACAGGATACGCTCAGTCCATACGTGCTGTCCACATTCGACGAGACGATGTGGCAGGTGGACAGCCTGATGGCGTTGGAAGTGTGGTGGGAAGAAGGGGGAGCTTTTTTTGCGGCTTCACACCCATCGGTAGATTTGACGGCTCAATTGCGTATTTCTCAGGAAAGCGGGCGGCTGGTATGGACGGTGATCGGTGTGTCCGGGGGGCAAATGCGCCGGGTGATGGTGGATGGCGTCACGGGTGAGCAACTGTGATCTTCGGTATCAGGAGGTTGGGTATGCGGGAAAGACAGGAACGCGGACAGAGTATGCTCGAATTGGCGTTGGTGTTGCCATTTCTCATCTTGTTGTTGGTGGGAACTGTCGAGGCGGGCTTTGCCTTGCGGGATTACCTGATGACGCAGTCGGCGAACCGGGAGGGGGTGCGCTTCGCTGTTCGGACGCCTCCTGGTGAGGAATACCGCGATCACTTTCGCGAGGAGGTTGTGCCGGAGGTGTTCAGCCGCGTTCTGTCGGCCGCTGAGGAGGGGGGATTGCGACCGGAGTCCATTGGTGTTATCGTGAGTTACATTTACGTTGATGAGGACGACGATCCTGCCTTCGAACAGTTCTTCTTCGGTGTGACTCATAACTCGCGGGTGGATGTGGCGACTTTGGCTGATGAGAATGCAGATCGTGCAGCGCAGATCAATGCTGTGCGGGAGGCCAACAATATGGAACCATTGCCCAATGAATTGGTGGTCGTCGAAGTATTCTATGATCATCATTCCTTGTGGTTTTACGATTTCATCGGACCACTGGGTGGGCCATGGACGATGTACACTCAATCGTCTATGCGGTTGGTGGGCACGGGTCGAACGTCCGAGTGATATGAAGGTAGGATGATCGATCGCAAGAGCTGCGTGTAGACGCACTGGTTTGGGGAGGTGGATGGTGAAAAGGTGGATTCGCTTCTGGTGTTCAAAAGGAACGGCTGCATGGAGGCGTGAGCGAAGTGAGCAGGGGGGGGGGAGTCAAGGTCAGGCGTTGATCATCATCATCTTTGGGATCTTTGGACTATTGATCCTGGTGGGCCTGGCGGTTGACCTGGGGCTTTACTACGTCGAACGCGTACGGATTACACGGGCGGTAGATGCGGCTGCTCTGGCGGCTGCCTATGAGTTGCCTCTGGAAAATGCGGCTATTGTTCAGGCGGAGGAATATTTGCTCCAAAACGGCTATGACCCTTTTGGGTCTGACACATTGTTGGTCACCAATGGAGTTACGGTGACGACACCCGCCGGAGAAGCTCAAACCGAGGTCGTCATCAACACTCTCGACTATCGGCAGGACCCAGGTGCTGTGGATTCGTCATATCGCATCCGTGTGGAGGTGAGACAGCAGGTACCGGTGATTTTTCTCCGATTTGCCGGTTTCCAGAACATCTATTGTTATGCCTCAGCGGTGGCCGAGAACATCAACAATCTGGATATCGTGTTGGTCTTCGACAAATCCGGCTCGATGGAGTTCAACACACTTTGCTATGGCTGTTGGGAGGAGCAGAGCGGCGTCCAGTACCCTAGTGGGGAGCTCCACCCCTTGCCGTGGAGAGGGGCGGCTGACTGGGACGAAGAGGATGGCATCTTGCCTTCGGATAACCCCCCGGAGCATTGTGGTTCAACACAACGATACGAGTACAGCGGCCACGACTATTACTTCATCGAGGCGGAAGAGTATTCTTACACCAACTTGAGTTATGATCCATTGATGTATAACAAGGGACAGTCATTCTGGGTGTTGCAGCGTGAGGAAAGTTCTTCTTCCTCACGCGATAGTCGGGGGGCATACATTATGCATATGCCGTACCCGGATATGGATGAGAATGTCGGCGCCTCCGGTGTGACATGCCGGTATGAAGAAATAGCCAATGGCGGTAAGTGTTGGTCTGGGGCGCCAAACGGCCCGTACGACGCGCCGATGGTCTATTACGACTTTGCACCGGTGGCCAACCGACCGGGTGGGTATTACATCTGGGTCCGTGGACAAGCAGCTAGCACTTGGGATCGCGGTGATGACTTGGACCAACGGTTATTTTGGGGGATTGATGGCCTGCTGGGTGCCGGTAGTTTTGTGGGCAATTGTGGTGGTCTGGTGGGATGTGAGACGGGATTTTACAGAGGAACTGGCTACAATGGCGCCAATAATAACTGGCAGTGGCGTCGGTTAAATGATACGCCGTACTATTGGCCGGAAGGTGAGGTACACAAACTGATGTTTTGGGCCGGGGGTTGTGAGTTCGCGCTGGACCGGATTGCGATTACCTCCAATCCCAATGGGAGTGATGGTAATCCTCCCGGCCCAATCAGTTGGAACGGCGGAAAAGGGGCCGATGTGTGGGCCAATGGGCGCACCGGATGGGCCTGTGATCGGTGTGATTCCCGCTTCGCCGGTTACCCGGGGCGGGTGGACGAGTTATCTTCGCCCTCCCAGGTGGTGAATTATTTTCCAATCTGCGACCGAGGAGCGAATCCAGACCGTCGTCAGGATAAAATCTATGACGACGAACAGCCGATTCGTGCCTCCGTGGAGGCGGCCAAGATGTTCGTGCGGGAACTGCTCGATCCGCGTTACGATCAGATCGGGTATGTGCGCTACAGCAGCAATTCGGAGATCGCCAGCGAGTTGCAGTGTGTGCGCCGGTTGGGATCGGACCTGTGCACAGACCAGGTGATTGAGAATACGGTCATCAGCGAATTGAACGATACCCGTGCCGGTGGTTCCACCAACATCGCCGGAGGGATGTTGGATGGATTGCAGGTATTGAGCACGCAGCCCGGTCATTACGGCCGGCCGGGCGCTACACATGTTATGATCGTGATGACCGATGGGCGGGCTAACCAGGTTCCAAATTCCGAATGTTACAGTGACCCTGCGAGACAGTGGGTGAACAGTGATGGGTCGGCCGGTACGAATGCCCAGGACTGTGTGATCTATTATGCGTATGAAGCGCGGAACAACAATGTTGTCGTTTACACGATTACCCTGGGGAGTGGCGCCGATTTCGACTTGATGCAGGCCGTGGCGAACATGACCGGCGGGGTCCATCGAAACGCCGACCGACCAGAAATGTTACCGGCGATCTTCGAAGAGTTGTATAAGTTGATGTTCCTCAAGCTGGTGGAGTAGTTTG
>CAZXVB010000016.1:0-18147 GCA_964643875.1 uncultured Anaerolineales bacterium
GGCCGTCGCCGGGTAACGGGTACGCTGGCCGACACAATCCACCGCCTCCAGGTAGTAGCTCACCAGTGTGCCGGTCGGGACGGGCGACAACGTCGCCGACCAGTCGCCGTTGGGGGATGGAGACGTAACCATCGGGGCGGCGCGGAAGCCGCCGCCGTTATCGTACCATACGGTCGCGGAAACGACCGGACAGCCGGCCGTGACGACGGCTGTGACGGTCACCGGCTCGTTTCCCTGGGGCCAGCAGGGAACCCGCTCCACGGCCTGGTAGGCCGGCGGACGGAGACGGTTGGCTTTGCCCGGCGTCGGGTCGTCCATAGCGTGCCACGTCCCGGCGCTGCCATCCGGAAATCGCCCCCAAGAGACATCCACCGTCTGAGGAGGGAAATAGACGGCATCTACGGGGGCGTAATGCCGATCCGCCCGGTCGAACAGGCCCACGTACTCCCCGGATCCAGAGAGACGGAAGTTGAGATGCAGCCCGTTTCCGTCGCCATCCGCCCACAGGAGGAGATAACCGCCGGCCGGCACAACTGCTCCGGTGGGGATGGTGTACTTGGTCGGCTGTTCAAAATTATCGCTCAGGTACATACCGCCTACGTCTACGTCCACCGGGCCGGGGTTGTACAATTCGATCCAATCGTCCGTCTCGCCGGCCTCATCTTCCACCGTATTGGCATTGATCGCCATCAGCTCATTGATGACGACCGATAGGGGCTGCCATCCGACCACGATCCGATAGTTTCCTTCCGGCCATCCGGGACGTTTCACCGTGGTCATCCCGGCGGCATCTATAGCCTCGATGTCGTATTCGATCCACGTCCCCGCGACCTGCGGGGGATAGGTTGCCTGCCAGAGCGAATGACCGATGGGAGTCAGCGGCATCGCTTGGTAGAGTGTAGGTGGCGTGCTGCCGGCCGGGAATGTTCGATAGCGAAGCGTCACGGTTAGCAGGCCTCTCTCCCCATCACTACTTATTTCGTCGGTGGTGACGGCTGTAACGGTGATCGGCGTCCCGTCGTCGGGCCACGGGGGCGTGTGCGTTACGTCGGTGATGATGGGCGGACGGCCTCGGTTGGGCCAGCCCGGCGTCGGGGTCGTCAGTACCTGCCAGGTGCCGTCTCCATCGGGCCAGCGTCCCAGCGAGACGTCAGTCATTAACGTGATAGGCAGGGTGGAGGACGCGGTGAGGGTCACGACGGAGAGAAGCCGCCGGCCGAAGATGTCCCGGTCGAACAGGGCGATGATCCCGCCGGTCGAACTCAGGGTGAAACTGGTGTGCAGCAAACCCTCCGTCGGTTCCCCATCGGCCCAGAAGAGGCGAGCTTCACCGGGGGGAATGCGGACGCCGTCCGGGATACGCCAGCGGGTCGGCGCGGTGATCACGTCGCTGAGATACATACCGCTCAAATCCCATGCCAGGGTCTCGCTCTGGTTGTAAATCTCGAACCATGGGGCGGCCTCCCCCATCTCGTCTGTGACCGTACCGGCATTCAATGCCATGGCTTCGTTGATCGTCAGAGGGACTTCGATCCGGGGGCAAAAGTCCGGAATGGCCGCTTGCAGAAACGCGATCCGGTTGGCGATGTAAGTTTTCAATTCGTCCGGGCCGTCGGCAAACCGGAACCCTTCGGGCTGCCAGCGGTTGGAGTCCCTTTCTCCCCAGGATCGAATGGCGGCAAAGGCGACATCAATACGGGGGAACATCTCATCTGGGCTAAACTCGTCGGCCATCATCTCCTGCAAGCGACGACAGTGGAACTGACGAAACTCCGGGACCGCCATCATCCGGTCAATCAAAATGTTCCACTTGCCATCCACTTTTTTACTCTCGTGCGTTCCGCTATCTATAGGATTGTCCCAACTAAGATCGGTATCCAGTAAATGTCCATACCCCCCGCCGCCGGCGCCGGCATTGTGGCCGAGCGACAGGTCTACGTCCCACGGCAGAATGATCCAGCGGTCGGTACTAAAATCGTGATACAGGTAGTAATTCTTCTCCATCATCTCGAAATTGCCGATCAGGATATTGGCCGCGTACCAATCCAGCCACTCGTTAACATCCAACACGGCGGCGATCTCCCGGGGAAAGTGATCATCGGACGTGTAGTTGATCAACTCGATGAGGGCAATCATATCCTCCATACCGGTATCGCGGTTGGTCTTTTTGGGATAGTGGTATCGGTACCACCAAGCTCGTTGATCTGGATCGGTGATGAAATCGAGCGCCCCCAGGTTGCCATACCACGGTTTGTACAGGTTGCCGTGGGGTTCAATCCCCAGGCGGTACAGGAACCGTTCATCTACCTGCTCAACCTGCGAGAACAACCCGTAGTAATCGTCATTGATGGAGAGAGCCGCATAACCAGCCTGGGGCGTCGGCACTCCCACGCGCTGGAAGAAATCATAACCAACGTAGCTGCGCAGAAGCGTCTGATCCACGTAATCGGCATTGAGGTTTAATTCTTCCTGTCCCTGGAACATGTCGGAAGCAGGAAAGAAAGCTTTCCAACATTTTTTGGGCATCAAACGGGCCGTGTCGCCTCGATAGCGCAGGTCCACATCCCACGAACGCAGGTGGATGAAGAGCGCCGGGATCGTTTCATCCCGATAGGGGTCCGTTTCCAGCCAGGCCAGGTCAGCCGGGTCTGCATACAGCCGGTAGATTGCAAATGGGGGCGCGGGCAGGGGCGTTTGACGCACGATAAGCGGCAAGTAAACCGTTCCCAATGTCGTGGTGAGCGTAGGGGGGAATAGAGGCATAGCGGAAAGGCCATCGGCCGCCCGCGCCGGGCGGAGAGCGGCTATCCCCGTTATGAGGCTCAGAGAAGATATAACGGCCAGAGCGGCCGCACCGGCAATGAGCATCCACCGACGACGCATAAGTGGACTCCCCCGTCATTGTAGGCATGAATACCCCTTACCCGGCGGCGGGTATTTCCCCACCCGTTGGGCAGGGTCTCCGACCGAAGTCCCCGGCCGCGGTCAGAGACCTTGCCGAACCGAAGGGTCTCCCTCACCCATTGGGCGAGGCCCCCTACCGGTTGGGCGAGGTCTTCGACCGAAACCCCGTCAACAGGTGGGGGAGAGAATTGCCCAGGCAGAGCAGGGCGTCGAAGTCGCCCTGCTCCTCCCCTGCCCCTGGGGGAAGGAAGTGGAGCGCCAGTTGAGTGAATCCTGCTACCTCGAACCTTACAGTTGCCCCGGCTTTGGCCGCGTTGACCCGCGCCCGCTCGATCATCCCTGCGCTCAGGTCGGTCCCCGTCACTTCGTATCCCTCTCTAGCCAACGCGATTGCGTGCATGCCTGTTCCGCAGGCGGCATCCTGCAAGCCGTGGGCATCCACGGCTTGCAGTTGTTCCTCGATGAAGGACAACTCGGCCGCCGGCCGGGCCTCCCAGTTCACAAAGCGGTCGTAATCGACGCTGAGATCATCATACATCACACATCAGGCCACCAACAACGCCCTGTCGTCGGATGTATGGCGGCGCAAACTGTCGTATAGGTGAATTTACAATGTAGATGCCATTTCCTCGGTCAATCGAAACCGTGCTCCTTGTGCTTGGCGGCGATGGATTCGGCCAGGCGATCCAGAGCTGCAAAGTCGGCCTCTCCCGGCCGGCCTTTGCACACGACAGGGTCGAGTAACTCCACTTTCAGGTCGGGAATCAATCCGGCGATTCGTTCGACCACCTTGCTATTCCAGCCATAGGAGCCGATGATCGAGGCAAACTGGAGTTTGGGGCGCAATACGTTTGCCAGGTAGGCGGCGTACGCGACTACGGGGTGCGGGCCGACGTTCACAGTCGGAGCACCAATGACGATCGTAGCCGCGTCCACCAGCGTGATCGCCAGCTTGCCGATGTCGGTCACGGCCAGGTCGAACCGGTATACGGTGACGCCTCTTTCGGCCAGTGCACCGACCAGGTAATCCACCATCTCCCTGGTACTGCCGTGCATAGAGATGTATGGGAGCACCACCACGTTGCGGGGCTTGTCCAAGACCCAGCTCCGGTAGGCATCCTGGATGAAGGCGGGCCGGTCGTATATCGGCCCGTGGCTGGGCGCGATGAGGTCTATCTCGCGCCCCTCCAGTTTCTCCATATTCTTGCGGATGACTTTGCGGAAGGGCATCATGATCTCGGCATAGTACCGCTTGGCCGCTTCATAAACACGCGGCTCGTCCCGCACGTACAGGTCGGTCGTGGCGACGTGGGAACCGAAAAAGTCACACGAGAACAGAATCCGCTCCTCTTGCAGATAAGTCACCATCGTCTCCGGCCAGTGTACCCAGGGGGTATGGATGAACTCGAGCGTCTTCCCCCCCAGCGACAATGTTTCTCCGTCATCCACGGTAACGATCCGGTCTTCAGGGATGAGCAAATGGTCCACGAGCATGCCTTTCCCCTTGGGGCTGGCAATTACCTGCGCATCGGGGTACTTTTCGATAACGCGGGGAATAGAACCGGAGTGATCCTGCTCAGCGTGGTGAGCAACAAGGTAATCAATATGTGGCACGCTCTCCAGTTGGGACATAAGGATGTTGGCCATAGCGGGGTCAACGGCGTCCAGCAGTGCCGTCTTTTCGCTTCCTTGCACCAGGTAAGCATTGTAACTCGTACCGTCAGGCAGCGGTATCAGCGAGTCGAACAGCCGCCGCTCCCAATCAATTGCCCCCATCCAATAAACACCGTCTCTAATTTTTCTTGCTTTCATCGTATACCTCCATATCAAATGCTTTCTCGTCGTATCGAAATTGTCCGGATCTTTGATCTGTCTCAGCGTGGATTCAAACTGAAGACTATCTATCAGCGGCTAGCCGCGTGAAAAACGCATAACTTTAATTACTGATTTTCCCAAACGATCTCATATCTGCACGTAATCGCCCCCTGGGGACAAATTGCCTCACAGGCAGCACAGTAGGTACAATCGGCCGGACGGGCGATGAATGGTCCTTCCGGCCCCATCTCTACCGCGTTCGATGGACACTGCTCGACGCAGAGGCCACATCGGACACAAAGTTCCAGATCGATCTCTGGTAGCGCCCAATCATCCATACTACCTTCCAGTATAACATAAAAACAAACGCCTGTATACGACAAAAGTCACAATCTCAACGCTCTCAACGCTGTAATTCAGCCTCCAGTCCCTCGCGGTCAAGCAGCACGATGCGTTGGCGTTCCATCTTCACCAGCCCGGCGTCGGCGAAGGCCCGCAATGTGCGCCCTACCATATCCCGCACCGTTCCCACGCAGGCGGCGATCTCATCCTGTGTCCAGCGGCTGGTAACCGTATCCATCTCGGCACTCTCCAACAAGAAGCGGGCCAGCCGCCCCCGCACAGTGCGCAGCGACAGGTCAGCCACCAGATCGTTCAGGTGTCCGAGACGAGCGGCCAAGTCTCGTAAAACAGCCAACGTAAATGCGGGGCACTCGGCGAGCAGCCGATGGAAGTCAGCATTGGGAACCGCATAGAGGGTGAGTGGGCTAACGGCTTCTGCTGTTGCGGAGTTGGTAGAGTTGGACCGTAGTGAGACCGCCGTGTTGAACGCCTGACCTGGCCCCAGCCGCGCCAGTATCTGCCGGCGCCCGGCAAATGAAAGACGGTAGATGTGCACTCGCCCCTGGAGGATGAAATACACTTCCTGACAGGGATCGCCTTCGAAGATGACGATCTCGCCTGGCCGGTAGGTGCGCCGGATGGCAACCTCGGCGAGAGGGTTTATCTCGCCATCGGGCAGATCGCTAAAGATCGGGATACGATGCACAGTTTGGGCAGTGGTTTCCATACAACTTCATTAGATGGGGTGCACAATAATGAAAAGCTCCACTTTGGACACGGATGAACACGGATAAACACTGATTTCAGGGATAGAATGGATACAATCCGTGTTTTTCTGCGTGCATCCGTGTCCCATTCTCCACTTTTATTATTGGGCAACAACTCTATTGTAGTCGAAAGCGGAGTCACGTCAAGGCACTTCAACAGTGACCTCGGCCAACAGCAGGTGATCGCTGTGGGTGGGGAAAACCGGCAGCCGTTCACCGGTCGAAACGTGATATAGCGCCACAAGCAATGTGTATTGGCCGGAGGATAATCCCGCAGGGAGAAGAACACCGTATTGGTCGCTCACCACCTCCCCCGGCGGCCAGCGGTCGGTGGGGAGCAGACCATCCCGTGGCTCAGTATCGTGTTGGGCCACGAGTTGCCCTTCCCTGTCCAAAACTTGAACGGTGACTTTGTACCGCTCGGTGAGAGGGGCTGTTGTTTCCCAATGGATCGTGAGCGGCAGCACCTCCCCGGCAGCGACCGTTGTCGTTGCCAACCTGTATCCCCGCAACCAGATGCTATCTCCAAAACGGATGTCCATTGGTATCATCGTCCCCTCTCGCAGCGGCGCGACCCCGTATATCGCCAACCGCACTCGCCCGTACCAACGGTCGGCGGCCTTGTAGGCCCATTCGGATAGCGCCGTCTCCACCAGCCGCCGGGGGTCGGACTCCGCATCGCCCCAATAGAGGACGAATAGCCGCCGGCGTTCTCCCTCCAGCAGAGGCGCCAGGAATCGCTCCACGTCTTCCGGCTCCGGGTGGTACGGAGCCGGGTACACATTCTGACCCTGGTAGTAGTATGTAAAGACCTCCCATTGGTTGGGGGCGTTGAGGATGATCACATCGTTGGAGCAGGCCTCGGCAGCGATGTCCGCCGCGAGCTGACGATAGTCGTCGCGGGCATAGGCAGGGACAAAGTACAGATTGCGCAGCGAGCGAGCACCGATCCCGACCAGCAGGAACGAATACACCAACACCGTGAGAAAGCGTAAACGGGCATCTCCCCATCGGAAGAAGCCCACAGCGGCCTCCATCAGGTTGGCAATCCCCTGAGCGAGTAAAATGTGGAATGGCGGGAGGATCACCACGAGGAACTTGAGCCATTCTGGTTTGTATAGGTTGAAAGTCAACAGAAGCGTGACGGGAAGCAGCAGATAGATGACCATCGCCGCCCGGTCGTGGCCCAGCCGGTCGGCGGGACGCCGCCGGAGCGGCGTACGGAGCAGCCCGAAAGCCAGCAATAGACCGGCAGCCCACAGCTCCCCGATGGTCGCCTCAAGCGGGAGTGTGATCCCCACGCTCAACACGCGCAGCATGTCGCTCAAGGCCTTTCCCAAGGAGTCGTGTCGCGCGGCTGAAGGCCAGCCGAGGACGCTACGCAGGGCAATGGATAGCCAGGGGAGGTACAGGAGTAAGACTCCGGTTTGCAGGCCCAGCCAGGCAACCAGCCAGCGCCAACGATGTGGCGTGGGCCGCGCTCTGATCATCCACCACAGGGCGAAAATGCCATTGTGTACCAATAAAATGAAGGGAAAGGCATATTGCACGTAGAGTCCAGCGGCGGCAAGCAACCCATAGGCCACCCAGGAGCGGCGAACCACCGGGCTTTGCTCCGGGTGGGACAACACGCTGACCAAGAAGTACGTCGCGGCGACCGAGAGGAACTGCAACCAGGCGTACATGCGGGCCTCTTGGGCGTAGTAGATGGCCAGTGGGGCAAGCGCGGCCCCCAACGCCGCTCCCCAGCCGACTATCGTCCCGCACAACCGACGCCCCAGCGCCCCGGTGAAGGCCACCGCGAGGACAGACGCCATCACAGAAAGATAGCGCAACGCGAACTCAGTGTGACCGGCCAGCGCCCGCCAGGTATGTAACAGCAGGTAGTACCCCGGCGGGTGGATGTCGGCCGCTGCACCTGCCAGGATCAGCGCTACGGGACGTTCAGCAATGCGGGCGGAATTTCCCTCGTCGTTCCAGAAGGATTGAGCGTCCAGACGATAACAGCGGAGGGCAAAGGCCAACAACAAGACCAACAGGAACGGCAACAGTGCGGAGAGACGGATCTTCATTCTGCATTTCATCTCTTGCGCAAGAAGCCCAGCAGGGCCTGTATGGCAAGCAGGCCCAGTACCAGATAGATCAGGAATGGCTGATCGGTCGGCAGCGAGGATGAGAGAGTGGCAACCGTCACCGAGTCCAGACTGAAGGCCCCTGTGACCAGGGTAATCGCTACTTCGTGGCGTGCCTTTCGCCATCCCAGTGCGAGGCGTATCGGTTGCCCACCCAGGGTGATGCGCTGGGCTGCTTCCCCATCCACCGATACGGCTACTACGCCCTCCTCCGGCCCGGGCGTCAGTGTCAGGGAAGTACCTTCCAGGACGAAGTGTACACTAGCGCCGGGGTCCATCGTCCGGCGATATGCTCCCAGCGCCGCGCCCGTCGGCGTCCCCACGGAATCGAGCGCGGGGGCGGGAACGTCGCTCCAGTCGCCGGAGTAGGACAACGCCCAATGGTCTTCTTGATGGACGCCTCGGTAGAGGGTGGGGATCAGGTTAGCCGTGTATTCCCGCATCGCCTCGTAGACCGGCAGAGGGGTAAAATCCGGCTCCACCATGCGGAAGTAGTACATCGCCTGATTTCGCTCGCTATCGGAAGCTCGCTTGAAGTACCAGAAGTTGATGACGCCGACCCAGGGCCACTCCTCGATGGCCCGCCGATACGCTGCGACGGCATATCGCGCCTGTTGCTCCGGAGTCACCTGCCCATACGCGCCCAGATCGGCGATGGCCGGATCGTTGGGGACGGCGTTCGAGTTCATTTCGCTGATCCAGATCGGCTTGGCAGCGTCTCCGTTGGTCACCATGATGTCACGAATGTAGATCGGGCGAGAGAAATTGATGGTCGTAGGACGCATGCGTCGGTCGGTGGGGCCAGACCAGAGCATATAGTCGTTGACGGCCAGGATGTCGAAACAGTCGGCGGCGCCGGCGTCATACATCCGTTGCAGAAAGACGAAGTCGTTCATCCCCAGGCCAGGCCCCGGCCCCGGATGCAGCGATACCGTCGGCGCCAGCGCCCCGCTGACAATGACCACGGTGGGATCGGCCTCCTTGGCCCGCCGGTATCCTTCACACAACAAGCGAGTGTACCCTTCCGGGTCTACCGGCTGTTCGCCCCATTCCGGGTAAATGTTCGGCTCGTTCCAGAGCTGGTAGTAGTGGACTCGTCCCCGGTAGCGAGAGACGACGGTGTAGACGTAATCTCCCCAATCGGTCAGGTCATCGGGCGGGGCGTATGTGCCGATGGTATTCGTCAAGGCACGGGACCAGGCGGGAGGGTTGCTCAGGCGGGGGACGATCTCCAATCCGTACGCCTCCGCCAGGCCCACGATCTGGTCGTACTTTTCCCATGCGGAACGATATGGCTCGTGGCGGCGGTCTTCGAAATCCCCCTTGGCGTGAATCTCGATATCTTCCCAGGGGAACTCCTGACGCAGCCAGTGGAAACCGGCCTCGGCGATCATCTGAACGGCCTGCTCCCGCTTTTCCGGCTCGACTTCCTGTTCCAGGAAAACGTTGATGCCAAAAGGATTGACCCCCGCGTAGGCCATCGGTGCATCGGGGGCGGTATCCGGCTGGGGACGGAGGGGGTTGGTGGCCAATTGCCCCATCGCGCGCAGTTGCGGGAGCAGTGCCTCCTCACCCGTCCAGGCGAACATCACCTGAGAGAGGGATGACTGACATGCAGACAGGAGAAAAATGATCAAGCCGACTGTGAACGCAAGGAGGGGACCTTTTCCAACTTGTTGCTCCGGCGGTTTCTTTGATGTTTTCACTGCATCTCCAATGTCATGTAGGTTCCGACGAACGGACCACTAACGCGGCAATAGGGGCCGGGACTTGATCGGAGTTCAGGAACTGGCGAACTTCTTCCCGTGCCTTTTCGAACCGGCGGATGAGTTCTTTGTCGGATCCTTTGAACCCGGCTACGGAGCGACGAGCACAAGTACAGCACCCCAGCGAAGCACGGTAGCTGTCCAGGTCACACGTCAGGCAGCTTCCCAGCCGGATCATCATCAGAGAGAATCCCAACACGTCCTCGTGTGCATCGGGGAAGCTAGAGATACGCTCGATCAGTCTGGCCCAGGCCGAGCCCCGTAGGTCACGCAACTGAGAGATACAGCGGGGTGGAAAAAGGATCTCACTATCAGGGTACATTGTTTTTTTCCTTTCGAACGAGTTTGATTGCGTGTCGGTGTAACCAGGTAACCAGGATGAATCCCTTGCCTGGCCTATGATAACACAAAGTAGACTGCTTTTCAAGACTGGCACAGAGGCCACAGAGGCTGATCGGCCTGCTACGGCGCAGTTTGAAAGTTTGCCGGGAATGGTGTATGATTCCGGCTATGAACAAGAAACGGATACGCCCTTCCACTACAACGGCGCAGCAGCGTCGTCTACTGTTTAGCACAATGATAGGACGTTGGTTGCCACCGCTGGTGTGGATGGCGGTGATCTTTGTGTTTTCGGCTCAACCTAGTCTGCCGCATGCGCCGGAGCTATGGTTGGAGTTGCTCGTCAAAAAAGGTGGGCATGCGTGGGCCTACGGCGTTCTGGCCTGGCTCTACTGGCGAGCTTTGCGCCCGTATGGAAAGTCGCAACCGGCGGTATGGCGCGGGGTGTGTATCGCCCTGGCGGTGATGTATGCTTTGAGCGATGAATACCACCAAACGTTCGTACCAGGACGCAACGGCAACCTGTTGGATGTGGTCGTAGATGGCCTGGGGGCCGGCATCGCTATGGGGTTGGAGCGATGGCGGTCGGTTCGAGTGAGGGCCGGGCGATCTCGTCCTGTGTAGAAGGCGGGCTTGCCTCGATCACAATCTCCCCAAACAGGTGTTCTTGGTGTACCTGCACCCGATCCCGTTTGATCAGTTCCAGGATGGCCCACAAGGTGACGATGATCTCCAGGCGGCTGGTGGCTTTGGAAAGTATGTCCCGGAAGAAAATTCGTTGTCGGTGGGCCAATTCCTTCTCGATGCGGACGATCTGCTCGTCTATGCTGACGACGATGGGGGCGACAACTTCGTCAGCCGATGGGGCCGGTATGGCGGCCAATGCCTCTTGGACGATGGTCAGCAAGTCGCTCAACGTCGTGTTGCCAAAATCGGGGTGGGGAGCGGGGCGGGGCGGGGCGGCGATCCGCACGTAACTGCGTAGCACCTGGGCTTCACGCTCCTTGAGCAGGGCGGCGATCTTCTTGAAGCGCTTGTAGATTTGGAGCTGGCGGACCAAGTCATCCTCTGTCTCTTCTTCGATCTCAGGGACGTCGGAGGGAGGGCCAGGGAGAAGCGCCTGTGATTTGATCAACAGCAATTTAGCAGCCACGACGAGAAAGTAGGTCAGGTCCCTGACCTGGCGCTTTTCCAATGCCTCCAGATGGGCAATGTATTGATCGGTCACCTGGGCCAATGCGACGGTCGTGATATCCAGTTCTTCCTGTTCAATGAGATAGAGCAGGAGATCGAGAGGCCCTTCGAAGATCGGCAGTTGGATGGTGTAGCTCCGGGTGACAGCCTTCATTTCACCTTTCACCTTGCGACATTTTGCCGCCCGCCGCGTGTAGTGTCAACAAGGGATGGACTTGCCCACCACCACCATCAGGACAGGCTGAACGGTTACCGCTGTTCACTTGCGGCGCTTCTTCCGCCGTTTTTTGCGTTGCTTTTTCGTCCGCTTTGATCTCCTCGGTCGGCGTCCCGTGCCCTCGGATTCCTGTGGGTGTTCCCATACCCCATCTTCGCCCCGTATGAATGGATTTCCACAGTGTGGACAGATTGGTTCTCTCCAACTGGTGTATTTGATGCGACGTGGAAATCCATCCTCGTCTACGACAATGCGCACGTCGAACGGTGGTGGCGTCCGGGGTTTGGATGACGTCCGTCTCTTCGTCGGCGAAACGATCTCTCCCAATTCCATCAGCGCTGCCCGGACGTAATCAACGTCCACAACGTCCGCCTCAGGGTCATTCAAGGCGGCTCGCAACAGAGGAACTGCTCGCCGGTCGCCCAGGCCTCCGAATCCCAGAGCGATCATCCGACGGTGTTGTGTCCAGTCGGTGCTTTCCCATGCCGACTGGAGGATGGGAAAGACGGACCGGTCACGGCGACCGATGATCCCCAACACCTCCGCCAGGAAGGCTTTGGTCGTGGTGTTCCGTCCATACAGGAAGTAGTTTTTTACAGCCGGCAGGGCCGGCTTACCGATGTGCATTAAACCAAACAATGCAGCGTGGTAGAGAATATCATCTGTGTCATTCTCGGCAACAGCGTGAATCAATGCGTCGGCAGCCTGATGGGCCTTCAATTCGCCCAGCATTTGGGCGGCCAAAATCGCTGCCCAGCCATCTCCAGGACTCCCTTCATACCAATACGTTTCGTCCAGCAAATCAATCAGATAGGGGATGATGGCCGCGCGGCGGTGGATGAAAGGACGCCGTTTCTCAGGGGGCATATAGTCGTCGTTACATTCCAGGATGGTGTCAATCAGCGGCTGGATATTTTTCGGAATTTCTCTCTCTTCCCCCTTAGGATACAACTTGTCCCGCAAGAGAGGGATGGCTTCATCGGAGGTCATACTTTGAGGTTGGAGAGGGATCTGCCCGATGCTTTTCAAAGCTTGATGCAATTCCATGAAGCCCGCGATCCAATAAGACAAAGGCGGATCGGTTTCGTAGACCCAGCGGTGCCAGAGTGGTTGCCCGTGCAACGCCAGGGCGCCAGCCCGTGCGAACAGCTCTCGTTGTTCCTCACTACCGACCGGCTGCTCACGGGCTTCCCATAGAAGCTGGTCGGGGGCGTCGGCGATCTCATACTGTTTTTGGAGAAAGTAAAGGACAGGTAGACAGATGCCGATTAAACGGTTTTTCAACTGCAGGCCGATTTCTTCGACGATATGGGTGTAGGCTGTGATCAGCCAGTCCGGATCTTCCGAGAAGGGAGTTATAGGGTCGAATTGGAGCGCTTCGGCCCCTGAGATCAGGATCTCTAGAATGGATTCGCTCACTTCTGGCGGAGATACAACCAGGGTATGTACCAAGCGCATAATCATCCGCCGGGTCTCGATCATGGCGTACACACCAGCCAGTTCATACGGATGCTCTTGCCATTGAGGCGGAGCCGCTTTGAGGAATTCCCGAATATGTTTCGGTTCGTCCAATGAGACGGCTAGCCATTCTACCATCTCTCTCCAGTCCTGCGACTCGGAGACGTGGTATCTCATCCGATCAGGTGGGGGTGTTTCGATTCCCAGGCCGTTCAAAGCGATGGCTACTTCATTGTAGTCCAATATCTCATTCATTTCGGGGTCTTCCAGCGCAGCCTGCAGGAGCGGGATGGCCTTTTCAGCGTTGAACTGGGTCAGTGGATAGGCCAACAGACATTTGCCATCCTCCCAATCGGCCTCCTCCCAGAGTTGTGCCAGAATTGCGAAGATCGTGTCGTCGGGCGCGGTGGCGGTCTCCAAAATAACGTCTGCCACCGCGATTTTGGTCTGTATGTCTCGAGAGTAGCGTATGAAATCCAGAACGGGGTCCACCACTGGCGGGCCGATCTGTTCCAATGCTCGAATAGCGGTATCATAAATGATGGCATCGTAAGCGCTACCCGCAATGACATCTATCAAAGCAGGGATGGCCTCTGTGGCCTGGAGTTTCCCCAATAATTCGACAGCTCTGATGGGCGCGTACCCACCCCCAGGCGCGTCTGTCCATTGGTAATATTCGTCGGTCGCCAATGCAATCAGGGCGGGGATAGCTTCTGCTCGATGCGCCTGGCACAGGGACAGAAGCTCCGGGGGGTATGGTTGATCTTCCAATTCGATCAGCTCCTCAATCATTTGGCCTATCGTCACCCTAACCTGAGGTGAGATAGTATCCTGGGGTGGAGAGAGCATGAAGTCCGGCAAGCGAGGGTGAGGTTCGAGGATATCCTGATAGGAAGCGACCAGTTCTGGCAAGCGAGCGTGAGCCGTCTCCGGCGCACCCAGCGGAGCGACGCCTGCCCGGGTATAGTCTTTCAGTAAGAAGATGGTGGTGACCAATGGCTCGCGGATCGCTCCAAACACCTCTTTGGACCAGCGCCTCCAGAGCGGCTTACCGCTATCGCCGTGGAGGACGATAGCGCCGGCCTGGGCGATCCATTGACGGGCCTGTGCGAGCGCCTCCGCATCGGGGTGTAAAAGCTCGGATTCGTCATCGTATTCGAAGTACACCGTGGTCAGTTCCACAGCTTGGCGGATCAATTCATTGGGATTCTGTTGGGGATCGTATGCCCGGTTGACGTAGCATCCCAACACAAGCTCCATCATCTCGGCCGTCTCAAGCAGGGTATTGTGACCCCAGCGAGTAAGACTGGTGTAAATCTCCCTCCATTCCTGGGATAGCTGATCAGCCTCCAGGAACGTCAACTGGCGAATAGCAGCGTGGATCTCCGCCAGGGCAGCGGTGGCTTCCTGGGGAGATAATGCCAGAGCGGCCAGCAAACCGCTTCCTTCCAACAAATAACGCAAAGTGTCTAGCAGCCGATTCTCGACGATTTCGGCATGCTCGTCTTCCTCGCTCTCCCTTTCCTCATCCTCGATCTTGTCCCACAGCCACACGGACCATGATTTGGTGATGGGCACTTCGGCTACCTGGGCAGCAAGCTGCGCAAATGCTTCTCCCGAGGTCAAGATGGTTACAAGGTGTCCCAGGGGAATGCGCCATAGTTGGGAACTGTCTGGAGTGGTTTTCGACATATGATCCTCGCTTTGTTTTTCTCCGTTTGCTCTTTCGTTGGTTGTGGTAAATTATCTGATGGAGGTAATCATCTGGATGGGTTTCGGGTCAGCCAATCAAGCGAACAATGGTGACTCCTTCTCCTCCTTCGTTGTCCGCCCCACCCTGGTAGCCGTTGACGAGGGGATGGTCAGACAGAGCGCGGCGGATCGCACGACGAAGAGCACCGGTGCCCTTGCCGTGAATGATGCGTACCCACGGCAACGCGGCTCGGGAAGCCGCATCCAGGTGGCGCTCCGTACGCTCCAACGCTTCTTCTACGGTGCATCCACGTAAATCCAGACGTGTGCCGGGAGAAGCCGCCGGCCGGACCTGTGGGATGGGAGGCGGCGTCGGTCGCGGCTTGCCCCGCAGTTCCAGCTCTTCCACACGCACCCGGGTACGCGCCGGCCCGATCTGGACCTCGGCTTCGTCCCCGGCGATGGAAAGCACTTCCCCGGTGGTGCGGAGAGGCGCGACCCAGACTGTATCGTGAGCGCGGATGGGACGGCTCGGCAAGGGCGTCGGCACGGCGGCCGGCGCTTCCGGTTCCAGGACGACCGTCTCTTCCAGGGCGTCCAATTGTTCCAGGGTCTCAGTGATGGTGGCAATGGTTTCAAGAGGAGCTGCGGTGGCCTGAAGTCGCCGTCGCAGACCACGAGCCTCTGCCCGCAGCTCCTCCAGTTCGGCTGCGATCTCTTCCTGGGCCTGGGCCAAGAGCACCCGGCGTTCCTCTTCGATGTGGTCCAGGCGTTGCTGGAGCTGGTGAACCAATCGTTCGGCCTCTTTCCGGGCAGCGTGGGCCTCATCCCGTTCCTGCACAGCTTGCAGACGCAGCTGATGGAGATCGGTGAGCATGTCCTCGACACGCATATCGTCCGGTGATACCAGGCGACGGGCGGCCTGCACGATAGTGGCCGGCATGCCCAGCCGCTCGGCGATAGCGAAGGCATTCGACCGTCCCGGCAAGCCAATGGTAAGCGTGTAGGTCGGGCTGAGCGTTTCGGGGTCGAATTCGACACATGCG
This sequence comes from uncultured Anaerolineales bacterium, assembly GCA_964643875.1. Taxonomy (GTDB): domain Bacteria; phylum Chloroflexota; class Anaerolineae; order B4-G1; family B4-G1; genus CAZXVB01. The sequence continues at coordinate 15,673 of CAZXVB010000016.1, forward strand.
TTGCATACGCCCGGCGTGAGCTGAGCGTATGTCTTGAGTTCAGGGTAATGGGTGGCGACGAAGGTTGTTGCCCCTCGTTGCCGGAAATGATCGAGGAGAGCGCGAGCCAACGCAGCGCCCTCCGCTGGGTCAGTGCCGGCCCCTAGCTCATCCAGCAGGATTAAACTGTGCGCGTCGGCTTTGTCGAGAAAGGAGAGGATGTTGGTCAGATGGGCCGAAAACGTGGATAGGCTCTGTTCAATGGATTGTTCATCGCCGATATCGGCGTAGATGGAACGAAAGGGCGTCAGGGCCGAGCCGGGTTCCACCGGCAGATGCAAACCTGCCTGGGCCATTGCCGCCAACAGTCCCATCGTCTTGAGAGTGACGGTTTTGCCTCCCGTGTTCGGCCCAGTGATGACCAATACGTGGACATCATCGTCCAGCGCGATGTCAATGGGAACGACCGTAGTGGGGTCAAGCAGGGGATGGCGTGCCCCGATCAGCCGGATAGTGGGGGTACCGGGCGAATCGGTCACAATCGTGGGACACGTCGCGTGGATCGCTTCTGCGTACCGAGCTTTGGCAAAAACCAAGTCCAGTTCTGCCAAGGCTTCGACCGTGGCGATGATCTCATTAGCCTGTGCGGCGATCTGGGCCGAGAGTTGCCTCAGGATGCGTTGCATCTCCTCTTGTTCCTGCAGTTGCAGTTCGCGCCAGGCGTTGTTCAATTCTACCACAGCGAGGGGTTCGATGAAGATAGTCGCTCCAGAGGCAGAGACATCGTGAACAATTCCCCGGATGCGTCCCTTGAAGTCGGCCTTGAGCGGAATTACATACCGCCCCTCTCGCTGCGTGATGAGAGCCTCCTGGAGGTAGGGGACTGTCTTTGGCGAGCTGATGATACGTTGGAGTTTGTCCTGAATTCGCCCATGGGCGATCCGTTCCTCCCGGCGGATGCGGGCCAGTTCAACCGAGGCATTGTCGCGCATCTCGCCCCGTTCGTCCAGGCAGCGACCGATCTCGGCTTCAATTGCCGGGCAGGGAACCAGGCGGGCGGCGATGTCAGCCAGGTGGGGGAATTGGCGTTCTACACGCATAATGTAGCGCCGGATGGTGCGGGCAGAGACGAGCGTATCGCGTACATCGAGCAATTCACCTGGAGCAAGCACCACGCCCCGTCCCGTTGCTGTGACTATCGGACGCAGATCGTGTGCTCCGCCCAGAGCGATACCGGGGCTTTCACTCAACAGCGTGCGTGCTTCCGTTGTCAATGTCAGTTGCCGACGGATCTCCCGGTGGTCCGTCAGGGGCATCAGCGCGAGGGCAAGTTCCTTTCCTGCTGAAAAGTCGGTGTAGCCCGCCAGTTGGGTCAGAACTTTGGGGAATTCAAGTTTAGTCAGGTGACTAGCGAGTATAGAGATCATAGGTGTAAAGCGGTGGCGGATTTCCACCAAACCAGAAGGATTGAGCGCTGTAGAGCAGGTAGAGTATTTGATTGAGATAGGGTCGCAGGCGAGCATAGTTATGGATCGGGCGGCTGGGGCCATATCCATAGGCGTTGAATATGATGGCAGCGACAAGAACCCCGACCAGTATGTGTATACCGACCCCAAACAAGCCATCCAAAATGTTGGTCTGATAACCGCTGCTTTCCGAAGGGATCAAGCCCCGCCGGAGCAGCTCTAAAATCCCCCAAAACACGAGCGTTAGCAAAATGAATGCCAGAGCGATGGAACTGCGCGTGGCCTGATCGAGAGATGCACCCAGGTCAAAGCGGGCGACCTGTTGAACGGCAGCAACATACGGGGCTGCGAAAGCGTGACCAAGGGCTGCAAACGCAGTCGCTACATAGAGGATGATGACGGTTAGCAACCCTCGCACAGCACCCCGATTGTATCCCCAAGCGCCCCACAGGACGATCAACAGCATCAATGGCAACTCGACAGTTTGGAATCCGCCAATCAGGATATAGGCAGCCAGAACAACCCCGATACCAATGATGCCAATGAGAAGCACAGGAATCCATTTCTTGGCAGCGATATTTTCCGGTGGTGGGGGGGGAATCGCGGTCATTTTCATTCACCTCCGTGATTTGGCCGTTGTCTTCATTATCCCTATTCCATATTTGAGAAGCTTCAAGGGCCAATGCCCTTTATTGTGCCCGCAAAGTGAACTAACTTGCGGAAACGGGGGATAAATACCACATTAGCCAACCATACTATACCACATTCCAGCACCAACGCCAAGTTTTCAGCGGGATAAAGTGAGGGAGTCAAACGACCTGGCAGATAGGACACACCCAGGCGCGACACACAGCCTGGATTTTGGACAATCGGAACTGTGGCGGGGCCTATCCTCCCGCAGACTAGAAAACCGATCATAACCGGTTGCTCTGGAGGGCATTTTAGCCGATTTCAACCTGAAATTACGTCCAGTAATTTGGGATGGTTCATTTTCTCCTGGGAATTGGTTTACACTTTGGGCTGCCTCAAG
>CAZXVB010000017.1:0-17833 GCA_964643875.1 uncultured Anaerolineales bacterium
CAAGATGCCTGGCAATTGACGAACGCCCAAAAAAGTATACAATTGTAGTAACTATCCACCCTCCCGCGAGTTCGGAAAGCCGATCACGACTGACCATTGAATGCGGAGTAATGACTTGGGAAAGGACACAGCCCTGGCGAACGCACTGCGTGTATATCTCCCGATGGATCGGCAGCACACTATAGCGCGCGGCCGGCCATTGCCCGACCGGACGAGCGGCGCTGCACTGTTCGCCGACATCTCCGGCTTTACACCGCTGACGGAGGCATTGACGCGGGCGCTCGGCCCCCTGCGCGGGGCGGAAGAGTTGACCCACCAGTTGGACCGGGTATACGATGCGCTGATCGCCGAGGTGGATCGCTACGGCGGCAGTGTGATCGGCTTCGCCGGGGATGCGGTCACCTGCTGGTTTACCGATCCACAAGCAGAGTGTGGGATGTGGAAAGGTGAAGCAAGTAAAGAGTTGCCCTTCTCCATTCCTCCCGCCTCTCTGCGGGCCGCGGCCTGTGCCCTGGCAATGCAGCGGGCGATGAAGAAGTTTGCAGCGGTGGAACTTGTCTCCGGGGAAACAGTTTCGTTAGCGGTGAAAGTCTCGGTGGCCAGCGGCCCGGCGCGTCGTTTCCTGGTCGGCAACCCCGACATCCAACTCATTGACACGCTAACGGGCGACACAGTGGTCCGCATGGCGGCCGGCGAGCACCTGGCAGACCGGGGTGAGGTCTTGGTGGACGAGTATACCGCTACCCGCCTGGGCGAGCAGAGCCAGATCGCCGCATGGCGCACCGATGTAGACACCGGTGTGCGTTTCGCCGTCCTGAGTGGATTGACTACCTCCGTAGAACCGACTCCGTGGCCTTCCATACCCCCTCAAGCCTTGCCGGAAGAACAGGTGCGTTCCTGGCTGATACCGACGGTCTACGAGCGGCTGCGCGATGGACTGGGTGAATTTTTGCTCGAACTGCGGCCCGGCGTGGCGCTCTTCATGCGCTTCCTGGGGATTGATTATGAGCACGATCCCGACGCCGGTCGCAAATTGGACACGTTCGTCCGTTGGGTGCAGGAGGTGGTGACGCGATACGATGGCTCGTTGCTCCAACTCGTCATCGGCGACAAGGGTAGCTATCTCTACGCCATCTTCGGTGCCCCGATTGCCCACGAGGACGACGCCCGGCGGGCGGTGCTTTCGGCCCTGGAATTGCGCAGCCCGCCGCCGGAGATGGACTACATCGAATCGGTGCAAATCGGCGTCAGCCAGGGGACGATGCGCACAGGGGCTTATGGAGGAACGACGCGCCGTACCTACGCGGCCCTGGGCGACGAGGTGAATATGGCCGCTCGGTTGATGCAAAGTGCCGGGCATGGCGAGGTACTGGTCAGCAAACGTGTGCAGAAAGCCACCGCCGACGCCTTCACCTGGGAAACGCTCCCTCCCGTCCGCGTGAAAGGGAAAAGTGAACCCGTGCCGGTAGCTCGTCTGATAAGAATGAGCGAGGCTCAGGTCGGAACAGGGTCAACCGCCTACACCAATCCGCTGGTGGGTCGCGAGACCGAACTGGCGCAGTTGGTACAATTCTTCCAGCCCATCTTCGAAGATAAATTCGCGGGAATGGTGTACGTCTACGGTGAGGCGGGAGTAGGTAAGAGCCGCCTCGTCTACGAGTTGCGCCAGAAACTCCTTTCATCCTCATCCGGCCGAGGAGCAGGATCGAGACGGGGAGTTTCCTGGTTTACCTGCCCGGCGGAACAGATTCTGCGGCAGTCGCTCTATCCATTCAAGCATTTCCTGCGCGGCTATTTCGGTCAGTATACCGACAACTCGCCGGAGGAAAACAAGGAATGGTTCGAGATGATCCTGGATGCCTTGATCTCCGACTTGCAGAAACAACCAGACTTTTCAGAAGGGACTGAGTCTCTGCTGCGTGAGTTGGATCGTACCCGTTCGTTCCTGGGAGCGCTGGTGGACCTGCACTGGGAAGGGTCGTTGTATGAGCAGTTGGAGCCGAAACTGCGCTTCGAAAACACTCTGGCGGCGTTCAAAACGTTGATCAGGGCTGAGAGTCGGCGACAGCCGGTGGTCCTGCATGTCGAGGACGCCCATTGGCTGGACGCAGACTCGTGTGAACTGCTCAAAGTGCTGACGCGGGACGTCGGGGCGGACCCGTTCGTGGTGCTGCTCACCGCACGCTACCAGGACGACGGCAGTCGGTTCGAGATAGAGGTGGACCGCGACGTGCCGCGTCAGTCCATTGACCTGAACGAGCTATCCCCGGCGGGCATCCGAGCGCTGGCGGCGCAGATACTAGGAGAGGGTCGGGTTGGAGACGACCTGGCCGAATTCCTGGCAGAAAAGACGAACGGCAACCCGCTTTTTGTGGAACAGTTGACGCTCGACATGCGCGAGCGGGGGCTGGTCACGATGACCGACGGCGAGTGGCATGTGGAGAGCGCGGGTGTAGAGGAGGTGCCGGAGAGTGTCAGCGCGGTGATGATTGCTCGACTGGATCGCCTGGCGGCGCGGGTCAAAGCGGTGGTGCAGACGGCGGCGGTGTTGGGGCGCGAGTTCGAGGTGCAGGTGCTCTCCCGTATGCTGCGGGAAGACGATGACGAACTGCTGCCTAAGGTCAAACAGGCGGAGGCGGAGCAGATTTGGATCCCCCTGACCGAGATGCGCTATCTCTTTCATCACTTGCTGATGCGCGACGCGGCCTACGAGATGCAATTGCACTCCTACCTGCAAAAGCTGCACGCGCTGGCCGGAGAGGCGATAGAGCAGGTGTACGAGGCCGACCTGGAGCCACACTACGCCGACCTGGCCTACCACTGGGGCAAGGCCGGCGACGCGGCGCGGGAGTTTAATTATGCCAAACTGGCCGGTGAGCGGGCCATGGCCCAGTTCGCCAACCAGGAGGCGCTCGACCACTTTCACCACGCGCTGGCGAGTGCGGAGGGACTGCCGCCGGAGGAGATCTCCGAGCGGCGGCAGGAGATCCACCTCGCGCTGGGCGAATTATTGACTACCATCGGGCAGTACGACCACGTCTCCGAACACCTGGAAAAGGCGCTCGCGCTGGCCGTCGAGCGCGACGACCGCGAGGGACAGGCCCGCGCCTGCCGTTGGACCGCCCGCATGTACGAACTGCGCGGGGAATACCCACTGGCCCTGGAGTGGATCCGGCGCGGGCTGGACGCATTGGCGGGCCAGGAGACGACCGAGGCGGCGGAACTATCGCTCATTGCCGGATTGATCCACACCCGTCAGGGTGACTACGACGATGCGCTTGCTCAGTGCCAGAGCGCGATGCGCTCGGCTCAGAAGCTACACGAGGCGACTGCCTTGGCGCGGGCTTACAATTTGTTGGGGCATATCAGCCGCTTGCGCGGAAACAGCACAGAAGCCATCGGTTACTTTGAGCAGGCACTGGACCTGTACAAGCAAGCTGGGCACGTCCGGGGAGAAGCCACCACACACAACTTGATCGCCTACGCTTGCCTGTACACCGGTCAACTGCGGTACGGTGAGCAACATGGGCGCTTGGCGCGTGATATGTTCGATAAGGTCGGCGACGTCTATAACCGTGCATTCGCAGACAACAACCTGGGGGAAATACTGCTCAAACGAGGCGATCTGGACGGTGCGTTGACCGCATATCGAGAAGCTTTACGTGCTTTAGAGCACATTGGTGGGTCGTCTTACGTGTTGGGCGCCCTGCACAACAATCTTGGTGCGACCTATATCCGGCGCGGCGATTTCGCCGCTGCCCGTGAGCACTTGCGCACCGCTCAGGATTATTTCGAACAGGCCCAGGCACGTGACTTTTTACCAGAAATGCACTGCCACTTAGCTGCGGCCGCGTTACTGGCCGGAGAATTGTCCGCAGCGGAAGAGCAAAGCCGCCAGGCTGTGAAACTGGCGCGCGAAATGGAAATGCGCGGAGAGGAAGGCAAAGCCCTGCGTGTACTCGGCGAGATAACCGCCGCCCAGGGGAAACTCGACCTGGCGCTGGAACATTTGAACCGCAGCCTCGATTTGTTGCAAGAGGTGGGGGACGAGTACGAGAGCGCGCGTAGCCAACTCTCCCTGGCCCGCGTCCACCTGGATCGAGGAGAACTGGATGCAGGGCGAGCGATGCTCGACCGTTGCCTCGATGTTTTCCAGCGCCTGGGTGCCGCGCTGGACCTGGAAGCCGCTCGCTCGTTGCGGGAAGAATTATTGGATGAAATGTGACCAAGCCCTGTGCCATCTGCGAGCAGAGACCTCGCCGAACGATCACCTGGAAGGAAACAGTAGGTGTACTGGATGCGCCAGAGAAGGTTAAGGAGGAAAATAGCGATGAACAAAAAGACACCGAATCGGTTATGGTCATTGTCTCTCGCATTGGCGCTGAGCCTGGGGCTGACCGTGGCCTTGCTATCGGCGTTGAGCAGTTCGAACATGCCGATCGTCATGGCCGGCCGTCCGGCACGTCCCTTGTTCGCGCCGGTGCCCACTGGTACCGCGCCCACTGCCAACGCGCTGAACGTCCCTGTCACCGTTGAGGTCTCCATTACTTTCGACGAACCGATCAGCCTGACCTCCGTCACCAGCCGCACGTTCGCCGTTTATGGCAGCCAAAGCTCCATCTTTACCGGCGCCTACACTCTGCGCGACATATCGCGCACGCTGGTCTTTACCCCCAGCTCCCTCTTCTTTCCCGGCGAGCGGGTGGATGCCAGCGTCACCACCGCTACCCTCAACATCACCGGCGAACAGGCCATTTCGCCCACCGTGTGGCAGTTCTGGGCCGAGGTATTCGGCGGCAGCGGGCAGTTCGCCGACAGCGGGCAGAGACTGGGCAACCGCGACAGCTACGGCGTTGCGCTGGGCGACCTGGACGGCGACTCCGACTTGGACGCCTTCGTCGCCAACAGCGGGGCCCAAACGAACACCATCTGGCTGAACGACGGGAGCGGCGTCTTCACCACCGGCTTCCAATTCCCCAGCGTCGCAGGTAGCTACGCCGTGGCCCTGGGCGACATAGACGGCGACTCCGACCTGGATGCCTTCGTCGCCAACGGCGGCACGTTGAACGGAAACAAGGTCTGGATCAACGACGGCACAGGCGCTTTCTCCGACAGCACGCAACTGCTGGGCAGTTCCGATAGTTACGACGTGGCCCTGGGCGACATAGACGGCGACGGCGACCTGGACGCGGTCGTGGCGAACGGCGTCGGCGCCATTGCCGACGAAGTCTGGCGCAACGACGGCAGCGGCACGTTCACGGACACCGGCCAGACATTGAGCATCCTGGACACCCACGCCCTGGCCCTGGGCGATTTGGACAACGACGGCGACCTGGATATATTCGAGGCCAATTACAACGCTGGCAACACCGTCTGGTTCAACGATTCCACAGGCGTCTTCACCGACAGCGGTCAATCCCTGGGAACATACAGCAGCGAGGACGTGGCCCTGGGCGACCTGGACGGCGACGGCGACCTGGACGCCGTCGTAGCGAACAGCGGAGCAAGCGACAGTAACACCATCTGGCTCAACAATGGCAACGGCGGATTCAGCGCCATCCAATCCATCGGCTTTCAGGCCACCTACGCCGTCGCCCTGGGGGACGCGGACGGCGACGGCGATCTGGACATCTTCTTCGGTCGTGACCCTCAGGATAACGAAATTTGGCTGAACGATGGCAGCTGCAATTTCAGTCAGGCGCAGGTGATAGCGGACGGTTCCTACACCCACGACGCCGCCTTCGGCGACCTGAACGGCAACGGCAAGCTCGATCTCTACGTCGCCAACATCAGCGGACAGGCGAACGTCGTGTGGATGAATCGCAGCCGCGTGCTGACCGTGTCTCCGCCCCCCAACGTCCACGACGCCCCTGTCTCCACCAACCTGACCGTCACTGCCGATTCCCCCTTTAGCCAGACAACCGCTTCTGCCTCGACATTCGTCGTTCACGGCGGCTTCCATGGCAAGGTTGGGGGCACATTCATCCCCGGCAGCATCGTCTTTCAGCCTGGGATGCCATTCTTCCCCGGTGAATTGGTCGAGACCAGCGTCACCAGCGGTGTACTGGATATCGCCGACTTGCCTCTGATACCCTACGTTTGGCGCTTCCGCACCGCAGCGGGCGCAGGCGGCGGGACGCTCAGCAATACCCAACAGTTGAACAACCTGGACAGCTACGACGTGGCCTTCGGCGACCTGGACGGCGACTCCGATCTGGACGCCGTCGTCGTCAGTCCCAGCACGACCGACACCATCTGGCTGAACAATGGCGCGGGCGTCTTCACCGTCAGCACGCGCACTCTGAACAGCGGGAACAGTTGGAGCGTTGCCCTGGGGGACGTGGACAACGACAACGACCTGGACGCCATCACCGCCAGCCCGGCCCAGTCCGGCACCGTCTGGTTGAACGACGGCACGGGCAACTTCACCGCTGCGCAGGCTATATCGTTCACCGCTGCCGTCGTACTCCTGGGGGATATGGACGGCGACGGTGACCTGGACGTCTACGGCGGCGCTTACTCGTCAGGAATAGCGCACGCACTGTGGTGGAACGACGGCAACGGCCTTTTCACCGATAGTCTCCAGACCTTGAGCATCTCCGGCACGGTGGGTGCGGCCCTGGGCGACCTGGATCACGACGGCGACCTGGATCTCTTCCTGGCACATGAGAACCCGGGATTGGGCGTGCCCAACACCGTCTGGCTCAACGATGGGCACGGGATGTTCCAGGACAGTGGACAACGGCTGGGTAAAAAGGTTAGCAACGACGTCGCCCTGGGGGACGTGGACGGGGACGGCGACCTGGACGCCGTCGTCGCCAACTTCGGCCCCACCGAGCCGGCACAGGTCTGGCTGAACACCGGCGGTGGAGTTTTCACTACCGGCCAGAGCCTGGGGCAGCAGAACGTCGGCGTTGCCCTGGGCGACATAGACGGCGACGCCGACCTGGACATCATATTCGCGCAGGGAGGCCAATATACCAACACGGTCTGGCTCAACGATGGCACAGGGATATTCGCCCAAACCCAGGAACTGGACGTCAACGTATACAGCCGGCGCGTGGCTGTGGGAGACCTGGACAAGGACGGCGACCTGGATGCCATGATCGTCAACACCGGGGTGGAGTCGAACACCGTCTGGCTGAACCAGGCCGGCGCGGCCTCCGGCGTCAACACCACCGTTGACGATGACATCCCCAACGGCAACTGCACGCTGCGTGAGGCTATCATCGCCGCCAACAGTGACGAAGGCGTGGACTTATGCCCGCCCGGCAGCGGGCCGGACACGATCACCCTGGCGGCGGGTATCTATACTCTGGCCGTCGCCGGCACAGACGAGGATGACGCCGCTACCGGCGACCTTGACATCACCGCCCCGCTGACCATCACCGGCGCGGGCTATGATCAGACCTTCATTGACGCGGATGGCATAGACCGCGTCTTTGACATCTTCCCATCCGCGGGCACGGTCGTCATCTCCGGCGTCACCATCGTCAGCGGCAGCGTCAACGGCAATGGCGGCGGCATCCGCACCGGCGGAACACAGTTGATGCTCATCAACACCTACGTCAGTAACAACACCGCCAACAACTCGTCCTACGGCGGCGGCGTCCACATCATCTCCGGTTCGGTCACGCTGAACGACGGCTCGATAGACGGCAACTCGGCCTCCAAGGGGGGCGGGGTATACGTCGAGGGGAGCGACGCGCTGTTCACTCTCCAGGGCGGCTGGATATTCGGCAACGAGACCGACGGTGGCGGCGGCGGAGGAGTGTATGTCGAGTACGGCAAAGCGCGACTGATCGGCGGCGACATCGTCAGCAACTCCACTTACCTCGGCGACGGTGGAGGCGTCAACGTCGAATTCGGACAGGTGTTGCTGGACGGCTCATGGGTATTCAGCAACACATCCGACGCCGGTGGAGGCGGGGTGCACGTCCAGCCCAATGCAGTCTTCACCCAAACCGTCCTGAGCGCGATCTACGCCAACACCGCCAACGGCAACGGCGGCGGGGTCTACGCCCAGGGGCGGACGAGGTTAGACGGCGGCCAGATATACGATAATCGGACCCTTTCCAACGGCGGAGGAGTGTACGTCGAAAACAACGATGTGATCATTGACTCCTGCGTCATATCCGACAACCATGCCAGCGTCAGCGGCGGCGGAATCTACGTCCAGAACATCACCGGAACGACTGTCATTAGCTGGGTGAACGTCGTCAGCAACAGCGCCGCCAGCAACGGCGGCGGTATCTACATCGAGGATGCTACAGGCGCCGGAGTGACGCTGGATCACGTTCCGATACTCAGCAACACCGCCGATTTCCACGGCGGCGGGCTGTACCTCTCCAAGGGTCGCGCTATGTTGGAAAGAGCGATGATTTTCCATAACTCCGCTGCCCAGGACGGCGGCGGGCTGTACGTCGCCGACGGGAAGTGCTTCCTGAACGGAGGACAGGTCAACGACAACACGGCCAACGGCGGCGGTGGTGGGCTATACGTCCTGCACGGCTTTGCCGACCTGAACAGCAGCACCGTCGCCCGCAACACGGTCAACACCGCCAGCAACGGCGGTGGGATCGGGGTGTACACCGGGACGGTGTCGCTCGTCAACTCCACACTCAGCGGCAACAACGCCCCCACCAGCGGCGGCGGATTGGCCATCTCCAACGCCGGTTCCAATGCCGGTGTGGTGACGTTGACACATACGACGGTCAGCAACAACAGCGGTGGCATACTCAACGGGTTGGGGCAGGTCTCGATGCACCACACCATCGTGGCCAACAACAGCGTGGACTGCGCCGGGCCTATCTCCTCCGACGGCTACAACCTCTCCAGCGACACGACCTGCGGACTCATCGCCAGCGGCGACATCTCCGGCGTTGTCGCTCACCTGGACGCGTTGCGGTACAACGGCGGCGAGATCGAGACGCACGCCCTCCTGCCCAACAGCCCGGCCATAGATGCCGGTGACCCGGCCTTTATCCCGCCGCCAGATTACGACCAGCGCGGGCCGGGTTTCCCGCGCGTAGTGGGCGGCCGGATAGACATCGGCTCGTTCGAGGCGGCGGACACGACCCCGCGCTGCTTCGCCCAACTGGAGCGCACGGCGCAGGTCTACAGTTCGACCAATGGGGCTGCGCTTCAGGCCGCCGTGGACGATGCACTTCCCGGCGACATCGTCAAGATCGCCGGTACCTGCGGCGGGACGATGGAGCGAGGCGGCCTCTGGCAGACGCTCTACTTGAGTAAGAGCCTGACCTTGCGCGGCGGCTACACCACCATTGACTGGAGCGCCCCGCCCGATCCCATCGTCCACCCCACCATACTGGACGCCTGGGGAGAAGGGCGTGTGGTCTATATCGCCGGGTACGTCAACCCCACGTTGGAGTACTTGCAGATCAGCGGCGGCAACGCCACCGGATTGGGCGGCGGGCCATGGGGGTATGACGGCGTCGGCGGCGGCGTCTACGTGGTCAGCGCCACGGCCACCATCAGCAAGTGCGAGATCTACGCCAACATCGCCAGCAACGAGGACTGGGGCGGCGGCGGTGGCGTCTATCTGTGGAATAGCCCATCCACCTTGTACCACAACATCATCCTTCACAACACCGCCGGCACCAGTGCCACCACCGGACTGAGCGGCGAGGGCGGCGGCGTAGCTATGTCCGGCAGCGACGCCACGCTGATCGGCAATCTGATCGGGAATAACGAAGCTTCCAACGCCGGCCAGGGCCTCGGCGGCGGGATCTACATGGAATTATGCCAACCGACCTTGCGCAACAACATCGTACAGAGCAACACCGCCAGTACAGTCGGTCAGGGGCATGGCGGCGGGATATTCAACGGGATGGACAGCGATGCGCTGCTGATCAACAACGTCCTGATGTACAACACCAGCGGCCAGACCCCCGACTCCGCCGGCTCCGCCGTCAGCGCCGAGGCATCTACCATGCGCATGCTGCATACCACCATACACGATAACAGCGGCGGAATAGGTGACGGCCTCTACATCTACAGCACCAGCGACGTTATGCTGACCAACACCATCATCGCTGGTCAATCGGTCGGCATCACCGTCACAGCCGACAGTACGGCCACCCTGGACGGTGTGCTGTGGGACGCCAACGCGAGCAACACCGGCGGCCCAGGCACTATCACCGTTACCAATGATCTTACCGGCACTGCTGACTTCGATCCCGGCGACGGCTACCATCTGCTGGATACCTCGGCCGCCATCGGGCAGGGCGTACCTACCTGGGTGACAGACGACATAGACGGGAAGCCGCGCCCCTATGGTCCGGCCCCGGACCTGGGCGCGGACGAGTGGATGCCGGCCGTCACCGACCTGTTCATTGACAAATCGGTCACACCCACCATCGTTCCGCCCGGCGGACACATCACCTATACCCTCGTGTTCAGCAACATCGGTGCCGCGGTCACCGACGGCGTCCTCATCACCGACATTCTGCCTTCGTCCGTGGTGAGCGGTTCGGTCGTCACCAGCAGTGTGCCCATTACTGACACCAGCGGTGCTGCGAACTACGTCTGGCAGGTGGCCGATCTGAACCCGGGATCCGGCGGCTTCATAGTCGTCAGCGGCATAGTCACCTCCGGCGCGAATATCGGCGACCGGATCACGAACACGGCCTTCATCACCGGCGCCGTCCTGGAGGCGTACCCGGCGAACAACAAAAGCTCCGTCGTCATAGATGTCAACGATACGTTCATCACCGGCCTGAGCGCCAAAAACAGCGGCCCGACCGTCCTGGGCCAGCCGACCTGGTTCACCGCGACCGTCACGGACGGCAGCAACGTCGTCTATCAGTGGGCCTTCGGCGACGGCGCTACCGCCGTCGGCGCGACCGTCAGCCACACCTATGGCATGGCCGGCTCCCACACCGCCATCGTCACCGCTTCCAACAGTGCGGACAGCAAGACGGATACGACTACCGTCCTCGTCACCAACCTGTCGCCGGTAGCGGACGCCGGCCCGGACCAGGGCGTGACGGTCGGCGCGACGGTCACGCTGGACGGCAGCGGCAGCGACGACCCGGACGGCCACCTGCCGTTGACCTTCGGCTGGACGCAGATCGGCGGCCCGGCGGTGGCGTTGAGCGATCCTCGCACCGTCAAGCCGACCTTCACCGCGCCATCCACGCCGTCCGTGCTGACCTTTACGTTGGTCGTGACCGACTCCTACGGTCTGCCCGACCCGACGCCGGATCAGGTGGTCGTCAGCGTGGGCGGCGTCCCCATCAGCGGCCTGGTGGCCCTCAACAGCAGCCCCACCTCCTTCAGGCGGCCGACCGCGTTCACCGCCACCGTCGCGGCCGGAAGCAACGTGTTATATCAGTGGGCCTTCGGTGACGGCGTTACCGGACAGGGGAGCCACGTAACGCATACCTACGGAGCGGTCGGCTACTACACCGCCACCGTCGTCGCCTTCAACGGCATGGGCAGCCTCACGGCCACTACCCGCGTCACCATCGCCAACGACACCCGCGACGCGGCGCAGGTCATCAGCAGCACCGGCAGCGTCACCAGCAGCCTGTCCGGCGTCAAGGATGTGGACTGGTTCAAGGTCTACGTCCCGGAGCCGGACTCCACGCTGACCGTGACGCTGGAAGAGTTGAGCGCGGACTTCGACCTGTATCTCTTTGCACCTGAGGTGGACGAGGAGAGTGGTCAGTTGCGGGATATTGGTCGTATGGGCAACATCGGTCGCATGGGTAATATTGGCCGTATGGGCAACATCGGTCGTATGGGTAACATTGGCGACTTGCTGGACTTGGGTCGTATGGGCAACATTGGCCGCATGGGTAATATCGGTCGCATGGGTAATATCGGTCGCATGGGCAATATCGGTCGCATGGGTAACATTGGTCGTATGGGCAACATTGGCACCCTGGTCGGTATCTCCGCCAACCCTATGACCGACACCGAGCAGATCGTCTACAACGTCCACGAACTGGCCGGGCCGTACTACATCGCCGTCAGCGGGCATACGTCCGGGACGGTGGGGCAGCCTTACGTCCTGAGTACGCAGGTGACGACCCCCACCCCGCGCTACGCCCCCATCACCTACACGGTGCCGACTACCTTCACCACCCCTGTCACCGATACCACCATCCGCACGCTGATCCTGTTCAACAGCTCGCGCTTCAACCAGTTCTACACCGGCACCGACACTATCACCAGCTCCAACCTGGTCGCCAGACTGAACGTACTGGCCGCCCACCCCAACGTCAGCGGCATAGTGCTCGACCTGGATAGCTATCCGGAGATCAACTTCGCCTACTCGGTCTGGGACACACAGCCGGGCAACCCGTTGGCCGCCAACTTCGTGGCCGCGCACATCAAATCGCTGCTCTACAGCCTGGCCCCGGCCTACCCCAACCTGGAGTATCTGGTGCTCGTCGGCGATGACCGGGTCATCCCGCACCGCCGCATCCGCGACGAGGCGCTGGTGGCGAACGAGCGCACCTATGCCCAGGTTGCCTACACCCCCATCATCTCCGAATCGCTGGCCTCGCGCTACCTGCTCAGCGACGACTACTACGCCGGCCTGCTGCCGCTGCCCTGGCGCGGGCGGGAGCTGTATTTGCCGCACCTGGGTATCGGGCGGCTGGTGGAGACTCCCTCCGAGATCGAGGCGGCGATTGACACCTTCCTGGCCCATCCCGTCCTCGCGCCGCAGGACGCGCTGGTGACGGGCTACGACTTCCTGATGGATCAGGCCGAGTTCATCAGCAAGACGCTGGACGCGCAGGGCATCGTCACCCTGACCACGCTCATCAGCGATACCTGGACGCCGGACGACCTGCGGGCCAAACTGATCAGTGTCACCACGGCCAGCGACCTGAACTCGCTCAACGCCCACTTCACCCACTTCCTCCTCATCCCGCCCACGCGCACACTCTCGATCCCTCCCACCTGGCGCGATCTCTTCGTCTACGCCGTCGAGATCACGGACAGTACCGACTACAGCGGGACGTTGGAGTTCTCCGTCGGCTGCCACTCCGGGCTGAACGTGCCTGATGAGGACTCACTCTCGCGCATCAGCGGCACCGACTGGCCCCAGGCGTTCCTGCGCCAGGGTGGGGCCTTCATCGGGAACACCGGTTACGGCTACGGCGACTCTGACCTGATCGCTTACTCCGAGCAGTTGATGACCAACTTCGTCGAGGAGCTGGCGATATGGGATGGCGGGCCGCAGACGGTAGGCCGGGCGCTTATGAGGGCCAAGCAGCGCTACTTCAACGAGGTCGCTATCGGCTCTCTGAGCAACTATGACGAAAAGGTGATGGCGGAGATGACACTCTACGGTCTGCCAATGCAGCGCGTGAATATGCCCATCACCAGGACCCAACCGGTAGCCCGCTTCAACCGGGCGAGCAAGGCAGCGGAGCGGGAGGCAGAGTGGGAACGAGGGATCGTCACCACCACCGAGGCTTTCCTCTTCTCGTACACACAGCACACTCTGGACACCGGCAATTACTACGCCATCACAGGCGTGGACGAGTGGCAAGTCGCCGGCGGGCGGCCTATCCAACCACGCGACAGCCGAGACATCCACATCACCGACACCATCGCTCACGGCGCGCTGCTGGTCGGCGGCAGCTTTGGCGAAGTGGCGGACTTCGACCCCGCCGTTTCCCGTATCGTCACCGATGAGCTCTATCTGGAGAGCGAACCGCCCTACCCGACCAGCGCCTGGTATCCGCCCCATCCCGGCGTCGTAAACCGCTTCCTCTCCATTGACGGCCAGTCCCGTGAGCGGCTGGTGGTCGTCCCGGCCCAGTTCCGGGCCACCACCGCCGGCACCCAGACCATCGGCATCGAGCGGCTCTACAGCGAGCTGGAATTCGAGGTCTACCACGCGCCGGTCACGGCGACCGACTTCGCCGCCCCCTCCATCTGGCAGGTGGAGGCGATCAGCACCAGCCTGTTCCTCAAGTTCCGGGTGCTGGTGGAGGATGACAGCGGGTCGGTGCCCCGCACTGTGGTGTTGTATCGGGAGGAGGGCGAGACGAGTTGGCGTAAGGCCGAGTTGGACTACGACGCCGCTCGCGGCGTGGCGGAGGCTTTCATCCCGCCGGTGGACGCCGAAGTCTACTACTTCGCCCAGGCGGTCGACCCGACCGGCAACGTCGCGCTGGCGCTGGATCACGGCAACCCATTCTACGGGACGGTGTCCGGTGACCCGCACGACCCCAACGCACCTCGCACCATCGAGGTAGTCAAAACGGTCAGTGACGACACCCCCGACGAGGGCGACGTGATCACCTACACCATCGTCGTCCGTAACACCGGTCTGGCCTCACTCACCCAGGGCGTGATCTCCGACACCATTCCGACGGGCCTGGCGATGACGGGCACGCGCACTCTGGAGCCGCCCGACGCCGGTTCCGCGCATCTGCCGCCGCCCCGCCTGGCTCACAACCTGACCATCGCGCCCGGAGAAGCGGTCACGCTGACTTTCTCGGTTCAGGCGCTCGACGGCCCGGCCCGAATCACCAACACCGTTGCCGTCACCGGCGCCGAAGTCACCGCTCCGATGACCGGGACGGTGGTCATCACTGTTACCAACGTCGCTCCGGTCGCGGCGGACGACGGTTACACGGTGGACGAGGGCCAGACGCTGGTCGTCACAGAGACCAACGGCCTGCTCGCCAACGACGTGGACGTGCCTTCCGACACGCTGACGGTGACGGTAGCGCCGGACGACGGCCCGGCTCACGGCGTAGTCACACTGACCGCCGGCGGCGGCTTCACCTACGTCCCTGATTCCGGCTTTTCCGGCACCGATCTTTTCACCTACACCGTCTCCGACGACGACGGCGGCAGTGATACTGCGCAGGTGACGGTGTACGTCAGGCCGGTCGGTGGAGCGACGATCTATCTGCCGCTGGTGATGCGCAACCATACCGCTCAACGTTACCTGGAGGCCGAGGGCCTTTCCTTCCGTGACCAACTCCTGCGCACACGTCCGAGACGGCATGGCCTCGTGCCTTGATGCACCTTGTGACGCGACCGGCCACAATCGCCAAACGCCCCACCCGGTAGGGTGGGGCGTTTGTTTTGAATGCCGACTGGAATGTGGGGGCGCTTGTCCACGCACCACGCAGGTGGACAGCCAGCTTTAGCCCCTTTTCCCTGCTCCTCAGGCCAGGCGCGGTTTCAACCGTCAGCCTGAGGAGTAACAATCTGTGTACTATTTTTCGCCCTGTCTGGGCAGTTACGGGACGGTTATCTTCGAAGCCTTGGTACGCGGTGTGTGCACCTTGGCCTTACGCCGTTGTGGCTTCTACTAGTGTTTCCGTTGTCTCCGTATTCTCTTGCCGACGGAATAGCAGGCCCTTTTCTTCGCTTGTTTCTGTTCCCTCCGGTGTGTCCACGACGACTCGGTCACCCGGCTGAAAATCGCCGCGGAGCAGTTGGACGCTAAGCGGACTTTCGATGTAGCGTTGCAGGGCGCGGCGGAGAGGGCGGGCGCCGAATTGGGCATCGTATCCCTCCCGAGCCAGCCAGGCGCGGGCGGCCTCGGTTAGTTCGACGGTCAGTCCCTGTTCATGGAGCCGGTCAGAAATTTCTTTCATCTGTAAGTCCACGATTTGCTCTACATCCTCTACTGTCAGATTGGCGAAGATGATGATCTCGTCTATACGGTTCAGGAACTCCGGTCGGAAAGTCTGTTTGAGGGATTTTTCGATCTCCCGGTGGTTCTTGCTTTCATCAGGATCGTTTTCTTCACTGTGCATAAAGCCCAAAGCGCCTCCCCGGCGGGTAAATGTGGTCCCGACGTTCGAGGTCATAATGACCACTGTGTTGCGAAAGTCCACCACGTGGCCCTGTCCATCGGTCAACCGGCCATCGTCTAGAATCTGGAGGAGCGCGTTCCACACATCCGGGTGCGCTTTCTCGATCTCGTCGAAGAGGATCACGCGATATGGGCGACGGCGCACCGCTTCCGTCAATTGTCCTCCCTGTTCGTAGCCGATATATCCTGGCGGTGCGCCGAAAAGACGGCTGACGGTGTGTTGTTCTCGATACTCGCTCATATCAATGCGTAACAGGGCGTCCTCATCGTCGAAGAGGAATTCGGCCAGAGCCTTGGCCAGCTCGGTCTTTCCCACGCCGGAAGCGCCGAGGAAGATGAAGCTGCCGATGGGCCGGCGAGGGTCCTTTAGACCGGAGCGTGCCCGACGAATGGCATCGGAAACGGCGTGAACTGCCTCGTCCTGCCCGATGATCCGCTGATGGAGGGCTTCCTCCATTCGCAGCAGTTTCTCGGCCTCCGTTTCCATCATCTGGGCCACTGGGATGCCGGTCCAACGGGCCAGCACCTCGGCGATGTCTTGCTCGGATATCGTTTCGTCCAACTGGTGTTCCTGTTGCCAGATTTCCCTTTGGAGGTTGAACTCAGCTTGCAGGTTAATGCGTTCCGTTTTCAGCTCGGCGGCTCGTTTATAATCCTCCACTGTGCTGGCCGCGTCAATCTCCGTTTGCAAGCGCTGCAACTCCATCTGCATCTCTTTTAGCTCTGGGGGCAGCGTGTACAATGCTACCCGCAGTCGGGCGGCTGCCTCGTCCATCAGATCAATGGCCTTGTCCGGCAGATGACGGTCGGTGACGTAGCGATGGGAAAGGCGGGCCGCGGCCACGATGGCCTCGTCGGAGATGCTGACTTTGTGGTGGGCTTCATACCGATCGCGCAGTCCCTGTAACATCTCGATGGTCTCTTCGACCGACGGCTCCTCGACGAATACCGGGGCGAAGCGCCGTTCCAACGCACTATCCCGTTCGATGTACTGACGGTACTCGTCCAGCGTTGTCGCCCCTATGCATTGCAGCTCCCCTCGCGCCAGAGCGGGTTTCATCATATTGGAAGCATCCATTGCCCCCATGCCGGCGCCGGCCCCGACTACGTTGTGGATCTCGTCTATGAACAGGATGACCTCTCCCTCCGCTCGCTGGATCTCCTCGATCACTCCTTTTAATCGCTCTTCGAACTCGCCCCGGAAGCGCGACCCGGCCACCATCGCTGCCAGATCGAGTTGCAGGACCCGTTTGCCCTTGAGGATTTCGGGGACGTCGTCGTTGGCGATCTTTTGAGCTAATCCTTCGACGATGGCCGTTTTGCCGACACCCGCCTCGCCGATCAGGATCGGGTTGTTCTTCGTCCGGCGACAGAGGATTTGGATCACCCGTAGAATCTCCTCATCTCGCCCAATGACCGGGTCCAGTTTGAGTTCCCGGGCCATTGATGTCAGATTGCGGCTGTATTTTTCCAGCAAGCGGTATCGGGACTCAGCCCGACGGTCGGTCACCCGTTGCCCACCCCGGATGCTTTTGATGGTGTCGTATATCCGTTGCTTGGTCACTCCGTTTTCCAAGAGAATGCGGGCGGCGGGGGTATTCCGTTCACTGGCAATCGCCAGGAAGAGATGCTCGGTCGAGATATAGTCGTCCTTCAGGCGATTCGCTTCCTCGTTTGCCTGGTCCAATACCCGTTTGACGCGAGGCGTGATGAAGACCTGGCCGATACCACCGCCTCCATAGATGCCCGCTTTAGGGCTTTTGCTCAACACGTCATCGAGGCGCTGTGTGATCATGTCCATATCAGCCCCTAGTTGATCCAAAATCTGGGGGATAGCTCCATCCGGTTGTTCCAATAGAGCTAACAAGATGTGTTCGATATCCACCTGGGTATGACCATAGCGGGACATAATCTCTACTGCTCGTTGAGCGGCATCCTGCGCCCGCTCGGTAAATCGGTCCAATCGCATCATAATTTCGAACTCTCCTTCATAGTTCGTTCCCATCGGAG
>CAZXVB010000018.1:0-17633 GCA_964643875.1 uncultured Anaerolineales bacterium
TTGAGTTCAACCTGCGGGAGGGTCTCCAACTCAGTTGAAACACACCCATTTGAAATTACGTCAGTTGCACATGTATAGCCCCGCATCAGGCACAAAATGCCCCAAACCGCATCCGAACCTGCGGGAGGGTCAAAATGTCGGGTAGTGAATTCAGGCCGACGGTTGAAACCGCGCCTGAGGAGCTAAAGCTGGCTGTCTACCTGCGTGGACAGGCGCGCCCACGCAGGTGGACGCTTGGCTGCCAGCCCTCCAGAGGCGATTTCAATCGCTAACAGAAATAGCCTGAGTAGTAGTTACCCCAAAACAGCATCAGGACTTGCAAGAGGGTCAAAATGTCGGACAGTAAGGCCTGTCAATGCGGTTCAGGACAGGGAGATGATCTGCACTTTTGCCGGCCGAGGAAGTTCTGCTAATTGCAACAAGGCCATCGTAGGTTCTTCTCCTTTTGTGGGACAGACAGCGCCGGGGTTAATCAGCAGTGTGTTGTGAATCCGCTCAATGTATGCCCGGTGTGTGTGACCAAAGATGATGATGTCCGCCGTGGGATAGCGGGTCACGAGTCGCCGAGCGATCGTTTGGTTAAGATCGCTGTTGTCCGTCCAACCCAATACCTGGATTGCCACACTGAGGATTTTGGTGCCAAACCCCAACAAGCCGGGGGAGTGGCCATGAGTCAACACGAACCGCCGGTTCATCAATTCTAGCTCGATAGCCAATGGCAATATGCTTCCTCCATCCGAAAGGTCCTGAAGGTGAATGTTGCCGCGCACGGCATGAACCGGCGCGATGTCGTACAGAGGGAGCAGGGCACCCGGATCGTCTACGTCCCCAGCATGCAAGATCAGATCGCACTCAGCCAGCCCGATCAGGACGGCATCGGGCCATCTGGCCATGCGGTAAGGGATGTGTGAGTCTGAAACAATTCCTATGGTAAGCATATCGCTTGCCTCTCGTATGATGCCACGATTCATACCACACAATCGGGCAATTGACAAGCGGAAATTTTGCGGCTATGTCTACCCATGATATAATCGGAGCGTACTCCCAACGTCGCGTCACGGTCCTTTCCTATGAAATTATGGTCGGCCTATGACTGCGTCACCGACCTCATCGGGGTGATGGCGCGGTCAGGAGGCCAGCTTGGCCAACGCTTCGCTATGGCGTTTTTGCATTAGAACAATAAAAAAGCGGGAAATGGGACACGAATTTTATTGCTATCTTTGCACTTTTGAGGTTGGACCGCCATACATGTGTGTTTGAGCAATCATCGAACCACCACCGATCTCACGGTACATAGTGGAGCAAATTCTATGCAACGCAGAATCGGATGTTTGATCTGGCTAGTCATTGCTATGTTGGCTGTTATCATGCTGCTGGCCTGGCAATACATCCGTTTTCGATTGGATAGCCGCGTCTTACCTGAGGGAACCACTATGGCCGGTCTCTCTGTGGCCGGCCGCACACCAGAGGAAGCACTCAATGCCATGGACGTTGCTTTCTCGACGCCGATCGAAATCAGTTACCAGGGAGAGCGCATTTTATTACCACCGGATAGCGTCGAACTGCGATACGACCCAGAGATCACAGCGCACAACCTGGCCGCCGCGATGCAGGCGAGAAATTTCATCGCCTATGTTCTCCATAGCCCTACCGCCCCCCGCGAAATCCCGGTCGCTGTGACGTATTCTATCGAGCGCTTGGACGAATTTCTGGTCCGCATCGCCAATCAATATGATCGGCCCGTCCAGCCCGCAATTCCTTTGCCAGAAAGTTTGACCTTCACGCCACCACAACCGGGATACACGTTGGATATCGCGGCCTCACGTACCCGTCTGATCGAAGCCCTGGTCTCCGCCGGGGATACCGACACCGTCGTCGAGTTAGTCGTTCGAGTAGACCCACCGCCCCCGGCTCAGAGCGACTTACTCGATCAATTGCTGCATACTTGGTTGGAGAGCCACACCGACATCATACCAGGCATCTTCATCAAAGACCTCCTGACCGGAGATGAAGTCACCATCAACGCTGATGTGGCCTTCTCGGGGCTGGACCTGCTCAAAATCCCCATCCTGGTCGAGACCTACCGCCGGCTGGACGGCCCTCCTACCGAAGAACAGGCCACCCAGATTGGTGATATGATGGGGACCGCCAGCAGTAACGCGCAAGCCAATCGGCTGTTGAGCGACCTGCTGGGGGGCAGGGATGCCTATCGAGGCGCGGAACACCTGACAACCTCGATGCATTATCTGGGATTGATCAACACCTTTATGGCCGCTCCCTACGACGCTGTTGACGTCGTCATCTCTCCAACGATTATCACCCTGGCAAATGCCCGCCTTGACATTGACACGCATCCTTCCCCCGATATGCAAACAACTCCGCTGGAAATTGGTCTTTTGTTGGAAATGGTCTATCAATGCACACAGGGCGGGGGAGCGCTTCTAGCGGCCTATCCCAACGACTTCACGCCGGATGAGTGTCACCAGATAATTGCCTGGATGGAGCGGAATCAGACAGACAACTGGACCGAGGCCGGCGTTCCGGCCGGGACTCGCCTGGCTCACCGGCATGGGTTCTCAGATGGAACATATGCGGATGCTGCCCTTGTCTTTACATCCCCCGAAGACGGGGAAAGCGGAACGGGAAGCCAGGACTTCGTCATCGTCGTCTATCTTTTCGATCCCCAGGGGCAGGGTAGGGAAGTGATGGCCCCGCTGATTGCCAACGTTTGCCAGGCTGCTTACAACTACTTTACCATCCGCAGTCTAGAAAACCAACCATAACCGTAACCCTCCCGCAGGTCCATAAACCTGCGGGAGGGTTACGGTCAGGAGACCGGCCAGAGCGCTCTTTTTTACCCGCTGGGGCCGGTCTCCCGACCGCACCCACACCCCCAACGCATACGCGCGCAGACCGGTATACGTGGTGGGCGCTCGCTGAGCAACCCGCATATACGCGGGGTGGTGTTTGATGCTTTTGCTTCGAACACCCGCAAGGCTTCCATTGACAACATGCCTGCTTACCACTATAATGGCAGCATTGCCACATTGGACATAATAATCCAGGAGGGACGAATGGACGTACAAAAAGCATTACAGAAACTCGCCGGAGCGGACTCTGCCAAGATCGGGGACATTGACGCTGTAATTCTACTCGATCTGAGCGGGGAAGGCGGAGGGAAGTGGACTCTGAAACTTTCCAATGGCACCGTTACATTGGATGAAGGAGAAACGGCTCCCCCCAACATGACGCTTTCTGTATCCGCTTCGGATTTTGCAGCGATGGCTCAGGGAGAATTGAACCCAATGGCCGCGTTCATGCAGGGCAAGATCAAGATCAGCGGTGATGTGTCGTTAGCAATGCGCCTTCAGAGCCTGTTGGCCTGAAGCATACCAAAAACCGGACCCCTATTCCCCGGCGATGCCGTAATGGATACGTATGGGTCGGATCTTACCCAGTAGAATGGGAGAATGACCAAAATGGGAGCACAAACAACCCGTCAGCGTATTCTCCATTTGTTGAAGGAACGGGGACAGGCTACAGTATATGAGTTGAGTCAGGAATTAGGAGTGACCGCTGCCACCATTCGACATCACCTTACAGCCCTACGCAAGGAGGGCCTGGTGGCGGCCCCAGCACCGCAGCCGCGTCACACTCGTGGACGTCCCCAGCACATCTACACCCTGGCGGAAAGCGCCACCCACCTCTTCCCCCGGCAATACGCACGCCTGGCCCATCAACTCGTCCAGGAAATGCGGCAGCATCTCTCCCCTGAAGTGTTGACGCAGGCAATGGAACGGATTGGTCGGCGGATCGCTGACCAGGCAGCGCTTCCCGATAGCGGAGAGTTCGAGTTGAAGTTGGTGGCCGCGGTCCAGTTCCTGAACGAATTGGGGTATATGGCCCGCTGGGAACAGACGAAAGATGGTGATTTTTTGATCTACATTGCCAACTGTCCTTACGAGCAAGTCTCTCGTCGAAACCAGGAGGTCTGCTCAATAGACGAAGCGCTGTTGTCCCGATTGTTTGGAGCTCCCCCGCAGCGCATTGCGTGGGAGGGCACTCCCAATAACTCGCAGTGTGTCTACTGCATCCATCCCCCCAACACCTCGAATAGTGTATAGTCCCCTTAAACGATGACCTATCGGTAATCGTCTCCAGGAGATCCAGGAGTACAAAGTATGCCAATCAAAACGACCTTCATATATCCCGGCATCGCCGGTCTGGGTTTCAACTCCCTTAAACGCGGTATGGAGGCCGGCTGGATTTCCCACGGATTGGCCTCCCTCAGTGGGGCCGCCAAAGCCCAGGGATTCGACGTGGATCTGATTGACCTGCGGGCACTTACCGACTGGGACCATTTCCGTCATGTATTGGTCGAACGGGACCCGGATGTCATCGGCGTAACGATGATGAGCGTGGATTACAACCCGGCCCGACGGGCCATTGCTCTGGCCCAGGAAATCAAACCGGACATCATCACTGTGATCGGCGGCCCCCATGTGACCATTGCTTTGGAAGACGCCCTGCGGATCCCGGCGGTGGACTACCTGGTAACCGGTGAAGGGGAAATCACATTTCCGAAACTGCTGCAGGCCATTCAGCAGGGTCACCGGCCAGAACAGCGCGTACTGCGGGGAGAGCCGCCTGATTTGGACACGATTCCATTTACCGACCGGAGCCTCTTCCTTGACGAGTGGCGACGGTGGGGGTACGACCTGGATTCACCGGAGGTCCCTTTCGTCGCGGAACTTCCGCCGCCGTTTGTCACCATCATCGCCGGTCGGGGATGTATCTATAATTGCGCATTCTGCAAGCCGGGTGAAGATTACCTGTTTGGCAAACGCACGCGCCGTCGCAGTGTGGAAAACGTAATCGCCGAGCTGCACCAATTGGTCTCACAGTACCATATTGCCTCGTTTATGTTTCACGATGATTGCTTGACCGAAGACCGTGAATGGGTGATGGAATTCACCGATCGCTACATCGCCGAGGGATTCACGATGCCTTTCTTCTGTCAGAGCCGGGCGGACATTATCGTTAAGCACGAGGATATGGTATCTCGGATGGCCAAAGCCGGGTTGCGAGGGTACTTCATCGGCTTCGAAAGCGGGAATGACCGGGTGCTCAAGTTCATCCGTAAAGGGACGACTGTGGAGCAAAACCGTCAGGCGGCCCGTATTTGTCGCCGATATGGCATCTCCATCTGGGCCAACTATATGATGGGACTGCCGACAGAGACCCGTGAAGAAGTCATGGACACCGTCCGACTGATGAAGGAAATTGATCCGGACTACTACAGCCCGGCTTTCTTTACCCCCCATCCCGGCACCGACCTCTACGATTTCGTCGTCGAGCATGACTTGAGCCGCATTACCAACTACGACTCCTATCGCCGCAATCCAACCGAGCCTAAGGTCAAGGGGCAAGACTACGAATTTCTCCGTTGGGCCATGATAGAAAGTCAACGGCGGAAACCGATCAACGCCTTCAAGCGTTGGATGCGCCGCCAGTGGCAACGGGCACGCCGGATCACTCCCCAAAAGGTGTTTCACAAACTGAGAACGTTGGCAGCCGGTTGATATTAGTGTGAAAATTGACCAAAACCCCCCTGATTCGATGTTTGCCAAAAGATTTCCCCCATGCTAGAATACATTCTGGTTTGTGTGTGCTATTTTCCGATAACCGGTACATCGGCATTCCTGGATGGGCTATCGGAAACGTGCCCGAAACCGCCATCTGAAAACCGTGCGCTTAAGGAGACATATGCAAGACATAATGTCCGAAAACGAAAATCCAACGGGAACACCATCCCTTGACTTCCCCACCGAAGAGTTGGGCCTTTCGACCCGCACCCGCAATTTGTTGTTGGGGGCCGGTCTGGGCACAGTAGGGGATATCCTGGCAGCCTTGGAGGCCGGAGACGAAACCCTGTTGGCGATCCAGGGATTCGGCCCCAAGTCGTTGACCGACCTGAAGCGTCGTCTGGAAGCGCATAGCTTCTGGAAGGATGGCGCTCCTGTTGCCTTTGGGGAGACATCATCATCACCGTCAGCGTTGCGCGATCTGGAATCCGCTCTGGAACAGGACTGGAAAGAGCTACAAACGTTGGAATCGGAGACACCGACCACGCTCAGCCTGGAAGAGGAAATATCCTTGCTGTTCACCCCTGTCACGCCGCTGGAACCGGCTGAGATGGAAATGTCAGAGGTGGAGGCGGCTGAAGTACCGCCCCTGGAGCCTATCCCAACGCCCACTACGCCCACTGAGGCAGAACCGGCAGCCGAACCCGACGTGACGGCGGTAGAACCGGCGATGGAGGTGGCCGCGGCCGCCGTCCCAGAGCCGGAAGTGGAGCCGGCACCAGCCGGGGTAGTAGTCGAGGAACAGCCGGCCAGAGAATCCCGCTTGGCCGCTACCATCGCTCAGGCCCGCGAACAATTCCGTTTTGGCGGCTGGATCTATGGCTTCATTGCTGCTCTCGTGATCATCGCCTTGCTGCTCCCACCAATCTCTCTCTTGCAGCGACTGGGCATTACCGGCTACGAAACACTCGACGCCGATACAGCCTCAGTCTCGCATCCCGATGGCATCACCCTGGCAGTGGACCCCTCCTCCTTCAACGACCGCTTGCGGGTGAAGCTTGCCTCTGTGCCGGAGTTGGAGTTCCGGGAGGGGATGGCTGGGAGTGAACTGGTCAAGGCGGCACAGGCGCTACCGGCGCATTTGCTGGTCAAAAGCCCGCTGTATCAGATCAAGGTGCGGGGTAAGACGACCCAGGAGGTGATGATAGACGTCGTAGTGCCCAACGACGCGGAACCCTGGGAGACGCTCGATCTGTACACCTGGACCGGCACAGAATGGCGGTGGGTGGGGAGCGAGTTGCACACCGAGGTGGCCGAACACGAGTTCATCCGGGCGCGTGTGACTGAGATTCCGGCCAACCTGATGGTCATCCAATCCACCGCCGTGGCACCCTCCGTCTCAACGCCGTTGGGGCCGGGCGATCAGTTGGCCGACGCAGCCACCGCCTCCTTGGACGAGATCAACCCGGTCGGGCTGCTCCTGAGCACCGATGGGGCTTTTGTAGGCATACCGGTATTACCCCCTATGGATGGGGCATATACGATTATGCCCATCCTGCGAAACTGGACTCTCGACGCGCCCATCAACCTAGGGCCGCTCTCCGACGTCCTGGAAAAGGACGATATCCGCCAAATCCACATTTCCACTATTGTGGAGATGTGTCTGTCGCAGGGGCTGGACGGCGTAGATGTGGATTACCGAGGTGTGACCGATGATCAACGGGAAGCATACAGCCGATTCATCGAGGAATTGGCGCAGGCGATACACGCCGAAGGTCTCCGGTTGGCTGTGACCGTCCCGGCTCCGACTCACCTGGACGGGACATGGGATACCGCCGGATACGATTGGAAACGACTGGGAAACGCCGCCGACGAACTAAAAGTACCGTTCCCCGATGACCCCATGGTCTACGCGCTCGGTGGCGAGGCTCAACAGTTGCTCGAATGGGCGACCGCCCAGGTCTCGCGTTACAAGTTGCGTATGCTGATTTCCTCCTTGAGTGCCGAGAGCACCACACAGGGGGAGCAAGGCTCCCGTCACATTTCGCTGGAAGAGGCGCTGACCCCCTTCGGGACGGCGGTTGCCTTGGATGATATCACTCAGGTAGAAACGGGCAGCCAAGTCAGGTTCGGCCTGTCGGGTCAACTGCGCAGCATCGCCCCGCTGGATGCAGCCGGCACGTATCGTCTGGAGTACACGGCTGAGGATGGTCAGCCGCGCACTATCTGGATCGGTACGGCGACCAGCCTGGTCCACAAACTCCGCTGGGCGCAGACCTACCACCTGGGCGGGACGGCGATAAGCGATTTGTTGAACCCCGGCAACGACCCGGCCGTCGTGAGCGCAGTGGCAGCCTATCGGGCCAATGTCCCCGCGCCCCTATCGGATTCGACGTTGGCAGCCCCGGCGGATACGTTGCCGCTGGAAGTGACATGGACCGTGGCCGACACAGAGGGGAACATCACCATTGACCGACAGACCTCTCCGCTCGACCGGCCGGAATACACATGGAACGTCCTGACGGCCAGCGGGGACTACGTTGTGCAGGCCTCCATAGCCGGTTTCGACCATGGTGCGGTGCCGGTCACCGTCGGTGTACCAGAGATCATCACGCCGACGGCGGAGATCACCGGGACAGAAGAAATGACCGAGACGACGGAACTCCCCACGACGCCGGCGGCATCCGTTGGTGGAGGAGAGGAGACAGCCACCGACACCGATTGCCTAAACGCTGCTTACGTCGCCGATGTCTCCATCCCCGATAACACCCAGATGGACAAAGAGGCCGAATTTGACAAGACCTGGCGGGTGAGCAACACCGGCTCATGTGCCTGGCCGGAAGACACAGTGATCGCCTTCGTCAGCGGCGACCAGATGGGCGCACCGGAAAGCGTCCCGGTGGGAGCCTTGGACCCGGGCCAACAGACGGATATCACCGTCAAGATGAAAGCACCAGCGGAGGATGGAAGCTACACCGGTGTCTGGCAACTGAGGACCGCCGACAGTTTCTTCGGCGGCAAACTATCGGTGGTGATCCGCGTGGGGGAGGCCGCTAACACCTCGACCATCACGCCGGTGAGCAGTGGCTCTTTCGAATTGGGAGGACACATTCGCGACGTGGGGATGCCCTACGCCGACAAGATGCACTACGCCGGTATGACCTGGGCAAAGGTTCAGGTGCACTACGGCACCGATGCATCGGGGATCATCCAGGCTGCTCATAGTCGGAATTTCAAGATTCAGCTCAGCGCGTTGGGTACGCCGGGGATGGTGACGCAGCCGGGTTTCGAGCAGGACTTTGCCAATTGGTTGGCCCAGATGGCCCAGGCCGGAGCCGATGCCATCGAAGTGTGGAACGAACCGAACATTGATCGAGAATGGCAGATCGGCTACATCAGCCCGGCGGCTTACACCAAGCTGCTGTGTACATCGTACAGCGCCATCAAAGCGGCCAACCCCGGCACCGCCGTAATCAGCGCCGCGCCATCTCCCACCGGCTTTTTCGGTGGGTGTTCCCCTAACGGATGTGACGACGCGC
This sequence comes from uncultured Anaerolineales bacterium, assembly GCA_964643875.1. Taxonomy (GTDB): domain Bacteria; phylum Chloroflexota; class Anaerolineae; order B4-G1; family B4-G1; genus CAZXVB01. Next base: position 9,125 of record CAZXVB010000018.1, read on the forward strand.
CCTGGGTCGCCGGGTTGCGCGACGCCGGCGCGGCCAACTGTATGGACTATCTGGGCGCCCATCACAACGCCGGTGCGACGTCGCCTTCCGCTCGTAGCGGCCATCCAGCCGACCCAGGAGACCATCACCACTCCTGGTACTTCCTGCCCCAGACTGAATTGTATTACAACACGTTCGGTGGGGCGCGTCAGTTGTTCTACACCGAGATGGGTTACGCCTCACAGGAAGGGGTGCCTCCATTCTCGGACTGGTTCGCCTGGGCGCGGGGAACGGACAACGCAGAGCAAGCGGCCTGGCTGTCCGAAGCCGTGCGCTTAAGCATCAACACCGGTATGGTGCGTTGTATCATCGTGTGGAACATTGATTTCGTCCGATATGGCGACGATCCACAGGATGGGTTTGCCATTATCCGCCCCGGGGGGAGTTGTCCGGCCTGCGACGCCCTGCACGCCGTGTTGGGTTCTCGATAATTTGCCCCCAAAGCAGTTCGTAGCAGGTACTTCGGCGCTGTCCCAAGGCCGAAAAACAGAGCAGTGCGGACGTGCGACGCATCTCCAAGGTGCGTCGCACGTGCCTGAGTCGAATCCGAAATGGAGATAGACAATGGGGTACTCTTACACCAACCGAGGACTGAGTGGGAAACGGCTCTACATAGCTGTGGCAGCGTGGTTGTTGTTGGTGATCGTTGGAGGGGTGTGCACCTGGTATGGCTTTGGATCCGATGACGGGGGAAACCGTGAAAGTCAGCAAGCGGCCGTCGAAGCCACCCCCATCGAAGCTGCCCAGGCTCCCACAGCCGAACCGACCGTTTTCCCCACAGCGACCCCTCAAGTTCAACCAACTGCCTCGGTGGCGGAAGAGGTTTTTGGCTATGGGATCGCCATCAACGGCACCGGCGGCGGGGACATTGACTATTGGATGGGACTGGTGGAGGGTCTGGGAATGGGCTGGGTCAAACAGCAGGTGCGCTGGGGGTATTTCGAGAGCAGCCCAGGACAAATGGATTGGAGCGGTTACGACGCCGTAGTAGATGCAGCCAACCGACGTGGAATCCGGGTGATGCTCAGTGTAATCGAGGCCCCGAAGTGGGCCAGGATGTACGAAGATGACACCCCCGAAAGTGCTCCACCGGACGACCTGGCGTTGTTCGCCGATTTCCTGGCCCGCCTGGTGGACCGCTACCAGGGGCGTATTCATGCCATCGAGGTGTGGAACGAGCAGAACCTGGATCGGGAGTGGGACACTGCCGAGGGTGTAGACGCTGAACGCTATACCGAGATGTTGCTGATGGCTTATCAAGCCATCAAGAGCCGTGATCCCAACATCATTGTGATCAGTGGAGCACTCTCACCGGTGGGGGCCACGGCGACCGACCCCAACAACTCCAACCGAGTGATCTATATGGATGATTTCCAGTATTTCGATCAAATGATCGCTGCCGGGTTCCTGAACTATTGTGACTGCGTCGGCGCACACCACAACGGGATCAATATGCCCCCCAATGTCGCCTGGGACGAGGGATACGACGACCCGACGGCCCAGTTCCGGGGGCCTTTCGACAATCCGGACCACAGTTGGTCGTTCAAATCCACCCTGTGGGGATATCACGAGCGGATCGCCGCCGCCGGCAGCGACAAACCGCTCTGCGTGACCGAGTTCGGTTGGGCCACCGCAGAGGGATTCGACGGCTATCCCCCCGGCTTCGAGTTTGCTCTGGACAACACATTGCAGGAGCAAGCCGAGTGGGACCGTCAAGCATTCCAGTTGATGCGCGAGTGGGGCTTCGTGCGGCTGGCTTTCCTGTGGAACTTGAACTACTCCCAATTGGGCTGGGGGCCGGAAGACCCCAACGCTCCCTACGCCTTGATTGATTTCAACGGAGTGCCCCGTCCGGCCTTTGGGGCTATTGCTTCGATGGAGAAGCCGTGACTCATCGGGAGCGAGACGACTCCCAACGCCACGCCGGCCACAATGCCGGAGTGTTGGCATTGATATTGAGTCTGTGGTTGTTGGCAATGACCTTGTGTGGCCGATGGGGACTGACGGCGACGGCCCTTCCCTCACCCATGGCATGGCCGCCAGACCCAACGCCGACGCCATTCCCCTGGCAACGTCTGCGGATGGCATCCCCTGAATATGGAATGCAGGTCTCCCTGTGGTGGGATGAACAGATCGCCCGGCGGGACTTGCAACTCGTTGCCGACGCCGGGTTCGGATGGGCCAAACAACAGGTGGCTTGGCGGGAGATCGAAGGGATCATCAAAGGGCACTACGATTGGTACTTTACTGATCGGATCGTCGCCGACGCCGAAGCGTTAGGGGTGAAGCTGCTCTTCCGGCTGGACCGACAACCGCTGTGGGCTATGCCTCCCGAAGATGCGCGACGCGGTCCGGTGGCCGATCCGCAAGACCTGGGAGATTTTTGCCACGCACTGGCCGGGCGTTATCGTGGGCGCGTACAGGCATACCAGGTGTGGAACGAGCCGAACCTGGCCCGCGAATGGCAGCATCAGCCGCCAGACCCGGCCGGCTACGTTGCCCTGCTCAAAGCCTGCTACCTGGGGATCAAAACCGCCGACCCGACCGCTATCGTCATCTCGGCCGGCCTCTCGCCCACCGGCAGTGGCCCACCGGAGGCGATGCCGGATATGGAGTTCCTGGAGGCGATGTACGAGGCCGGCGCTGCACCGTATTTCGATATGTTAGGCATCCATGCCCCCGGCTTCCTCTATCCCCCGGAAATGTCCCCGGAGGACGTGGCTGCCAAACACGACGGCCATCGCTTCTTTTGCTTTCGACATGTGGAAGACGCCCGGCAGGTGATGCTCCGCCATGGGGATGCCGACAAACAGATCGCCATCCTGGAGATGGGATGGACTACCGACCCGGTGCATCCGGAGTACGCCTGGTTCGCCATCACCGAAGAACAGAAGGCCGATTACTTGGTGCGAGCTTTCCAATACGCCCGTACACATTGGCGCCCATGGATTGGGTTGATGACGGTCATCTCCATCGCCGACCCGCGTTGGACGGAGGACGACGAACAGTATTGGTGGGCGATCACCGAACCGGGGTGGCCGGAGGCCGGCTTGCGCCCAGCGTATGAGGCCCTGCGGAATATGGAAAAGTAGAGAGGTACCGATCAATACGTCGGGTAGTGAAATCACCATAGATGGTTCCTACGGAGAGGGCGGGGGGCAGGTGTTACGCACCGCGTTGGCGCTCTCAACGTTGACCGGCCAATCGGTGCGGATCGAAAACATCCGGGCCAATCGCCCCAAGCCTGGCCTGCGCCCCCAACACCTGACGGCTGTGCGGGCAGCAGCCGCCATCTGCCGGGCGCATGTGACCGGGGATGCCCTGGGGTCCCCGACGCTTACCTTCTCCCCCAGATGCTCGGCCCAGGCCGGACGGTATACGTTCGACGTCAGTGAAGCGGCGGAGGGAGGAAGTGCCGGCTCTGTGGGCCTGGTGCTCCAGACTGTACTTCTGCCCCTGGCGTTGGCCGAGGGCAACTCACACCTCGTCTTGCGGGGAGGAACCCATGTGCCCTGGGCGCCTTCTGCCTCTTACCTGGAGCACGTGTTTCTACCGTTTCTTTCCAAAGTGGGGATATCGGCCCGCATTACAATCTCTCGATGGGGATTTTACCCCGCCGGTGGTGGCGAGATTGAGGTACGGATCGCCGGGGGGAGCGCCCTGACGGCTATTCAGGGGACGGAACGGGGTGCGTTGCGGCGGATATGGGGCCTGGCGGTCGTGACCAACCTGCCGGCCCACATTCCCCAACGGATGGCTGACCGGGCCGGGCGTTACCTGGCCGCGGCCGACTTGCCCGCTCAGATCGAGCCTCGTCGCCTGCGAGGTGCCGGACCGGGGGCCGGCATCTTCCTGGTAGCCGAATACGAAGAGAGCCGGGCCGGGTTCACGGCCTATGGCCGCAAGGGATTGCCGGCAGAGCGTGTGGCCGAGGCCGTCTGCGAAGACCTGTTGGCTCATCACCAGAGTGAGGCTCCTTTTGATCCCCATCTGGCCGATCAGGCCGTCCTGCCGCTCGCCCTGGCCCCCGGCCCCACGCGGGTCGTGACTTCGCGGGTGACTTTGCACCTGACGACCAATGTCTGGGTCGTGCACCAGTTCCTCGACCGAGAGATCGGCGTGGAGGGGGAACCAGGTGCGGCCGGTGCGCTTTACGTGCTCTGACCACTCACTTGCACTGTAGAGGTGATCCACGTCGTCACCTACGTCGTCATCTACGTCGTCACCCAACATGACCCCTGAAAGGTTCAGTGTATGATCGAGATTGTTTTTCTGGGAACCTCGGCATCGGCTCCTTCGATCCATCGGGGGCTGTCTGCCCAGGTAGTGCTCTATAAAGAATATCGTTTCCTGATTGATTGTGGAGAGGGCACCCAGCGTCAGATACTCAAAAGTGGACTGGGGTTCAAGCGCCTCAACCGCATCCTGCTGACCCATGGCCATCTGGACCACATCCTGGGCCTGGGGGGGATGATCTCGACCTTCGCCCGCTGGGAGGCAATTGATCGGGTCGAGATCTACGGCACCGATTGGACGCTGGAGCGGGTCTATGACTTGATCTACGGCGTCGTTCTGCGCGGTGGAGGGGAGCCTCAGCTTCACATTGACCTGATCGAAGTCCGGCCGGGGGTAGTTTTGGAAGATGGAGACTTTGAGGTAGTTGCTTTCCCCGTGGCGCATCGCGGACCGTGTGTCGGTTACCTGTTTCGAGAAAAACCGCGTCGGCCCTTCCTGAACGATGTAGCCGAGGCTCTGGGCGTGCCCAGGGGGCCGGAACGACGGCAACTGGTAGCCGGGCAAGCGATCACTCTGGCCGACGGACGGGTCATCCACCCGGATCAGGTGCTCGGTCCACCGCGCCCCGGCGTCACCCTGGTTCACGTAGGGGACGCTGCCCACACCGATTCACTGGTCGAAGTGGCGCGTGATGCAGATGCGTTGGTGATCGAAGCGACCTACTTGCAGGCCGACGCCGACATGGCCCGACACTTTGGTCACCTCACAGCAGCCCAGGCAGCCCATCTCGCGGCAGAGGCGGGGGTTCACCGGCTGATCTTGACCCACATTTCGCGTCGCTATCGGGAGTCCCAGGTGTTGACGGAAGCCCAGGCCATTTTCCCCTCCACGGTCGTGGCTCGTGATTTCGATCACTTCCGTATCCTTCGCCGGGAAGTGACAAAGGACATCCCAGAAGAAGCAGAAGAGGCAGAAGAGGCAAACGAGACCTTCGCTCAACCGGCGAATGACGCCGGTTGAGCAGTGGCGCGGTCAGGAGACCGGCGGACGGACCGTCAGCATCTTGTGGGTATACCGCCGGGACACAACGTGCGACGCACCTTCTGGAGGTGCGTCGCACGTCTGGCGCCATTACTTTCAGAGCAGGCGCATCACGCGGGGACTGCGGGTAGTTCCTGCAGAGCCAGCTCGATCTTCTCCTGTTCCAACTCGTAGTCGGGCAGTTCCAGCCGGTGGAATGCGTCATAGGCCGCCAAGTCGAAGTGCCCGTGGCCACTGGCGTTGAACAGGATTACCTTGGACTCACCAGATTCCTTGCAAGCCATCGCCTCGTCGTAGACCGCCTTGACGGCGTGGGCCGTCTCTGGTGCGACGATGAACCCTTCTGCTCGCGCGAAGCCCTCGGCGGCGCCGAGAACGGCGTTTTGATGGTAGGCCCGCGCTTCGGCCTGCCCCAGTTCCAGCAGCTTGCAGATCGCAGGCGCCATACCATGGTAGCGCAGTCCACCAGCGTGTACCGGTGCGGGGATGAAGCCGTGCCCCACGGTGTGCATCTTGACCACCGGGCCAGTCTTGGCCGTATCGCCCCAATCGTAGGCGTATTTGCCCCGCGTCATACTGGGGCAGGCGGTGGACTCGACGAAGATGGCCCGCAGGTCCGGTCGCTGTCCGGTCAGCTTGTCCTGCAAGAACGGGAAGATCAGCCCGGCGGCATTGCTACCGCCACCGGCGCAGCCGATGACGATATCCGGGTAGTCGCCAGCCATCTCCATCTGTTTGCGACTCTCCAGCCCAATGACAGTCTGATGCAGAAGGACGAAGTTGACCACGCTGCCCAAGGAGTATTTGTATCCCTCGTGGGTCATAGCGTATTCCAGGGCTTCACTGATGGCGATTCCCAGGCTACCGGTCGTTTCCGGGTCCTGCGCCAAAATCTCTCTCCCGGCCTGGGTTTCCGTGCTGGGGCTGGGTACCACACTACCTCCCCAGGTCTCCATCATTACTCTCCGATATGGTTTCTGGTGGTAGCTGATGGTGACCATAAAGACCTTGCACTTTAGGCCGAATAAGTTAGTAGCAAAACAGAGAGCGCTCCCCCATTGGCCGGCCCCGGTCTCCGTGGCCAACCCCTCCAGCCCCTCTTGCTTGGCATAGTAGCATTGGGCAATGGCTGTGTTTGGTTTGTGGCTGCCCGGCGGGCTGACTCCTTCCCATTTGTAGTAGATTTTTGCCGGTGTGTCCAATGCCTTTTCCCATCGGCGCGCCCGGTAAAGCGGGGATGGACGCCACATCTTCAGGATATCCTGCACCTCATCGGGGATTTCGATCCATCGCTCGGTGCTAAACTCTTGCTCGATCAACGCCGTAGGGAAAACTGGCGGTGGCATGGGCGGATCCTTCATCTCCTCCAGCGTGGCCGGGTGGAGGTAATGCGGAACCGGCTCCGGCATATCTGCCAGGATATTATACCAGTGTGTGGGCATGTCATTTTCGGTGAGTATGTATTTGTATTGCATCATCACGTTATCTCCTTGTTTTTCGTTCAATCTAAACTACACGAACTGGATACGTCAAGGCTTGTCGAAAAATCTGTTGTTCCACATCACCCCCTCTCTTTTTGCCTGCTGTAAAAACCGGCTGTTGTTGCTTGCCAAACTTCGTTCAGTACTGAGTGAAAAATTGCTTGTAGATGCGGTAATGGGACGTCTCCTCGTATGCCACTTCAGTGATAGGGATCGTGTCGAAATCGAATATTTGCGCACCGGGGTAAGACAACAGGATTGGCGAGTGGGTAGCGATGACGAACTGGACGCCGCCATTCGACTCCAGGCGGTGGAGCAGCTCCAGAAATCGAAGTTGACTGAGGGGGGAGAGGGCCGCTTCTGGCTCATCCAACAGGAAAAGTCCCTGGGTTCGGTATCGGTGGCTGAGATAACTCAGGATGGCCTGTCCGTGTGAAAGTGTGTTCAGGATCTGGCCTCCGTGGTACTCCAACCGGCCGGGGTCACACAGGGCGACATCATCGAGGAAATCGGCCAGATCGCGGAAGGTCTCGGCCCGAAACAGCGAGCCGACTACGCGCCCGTTCCCCCGCACCGTTCCGGAGTCGGCGGTTGTTTTCGTTTCCGTCATCATCACGGTCACATAGTCCACTAATTTAGCCTCATATGGGTTCTGATGACTCAAGTGGCGTTTTGGTTTGTCCCAGAGATGTATCCCACATCTGCGGGCGATCGCCTCCAGGAGTGTGGATTTACCGGACCCGTTTTCGCCGACGAAAAAGGCGACTGGCCTGCGGAATGTCAGTTCCGCCGTTTGCCGCAGGGCCGGGACGTTGAATGGATAACAACAGCAAGTTGGATACAGCCGACTGTGGATTTCAACTTTCGAGATATACATTTCTCACTCTCCATTTTCGTAGCGATGCAAATTCGATGGCCTAACTCGGCCCAACTCGAACAAGCAAAAACACAAAAACGCCCGTCCCTGTAAGGGACGAGCGTCTACATAACGACACCCGCGGTGCCACCCTAATTAGGTGCTCTTCACCGCCACGTGTGTGACTGTGCATAGCGTTTGCAAACCCCAGCACAAAAAAACGCGCCGGTGACGGCGCGTAGATGGTGAAGAGCCAGCCTCACTCTAGTGCAGGTACGGCCCTGGTGTGACGGACACAACGGGCGATACCTTCAGCCCTGGTAACGGTGGCGAATCCGGCCTGGACTACTAAGGGCAAGCCCCGTTCGGCAGGCGACTCCTGGGTCCATTCGACAGCGGCGCTGGTATCGGGCTTTCAGCCTGTGACCCGACTCTCTGGATGAACCTCGCTTCGATGTCTACTATTCCCAATCACAGTCTTTCCATATTCGATTGAAAGTAGTTTACCACGGGATCGAGAAATGTCAAGATTGCCCTTGGTAAATTCACTACTCGACATATTGATCGTAACTCTTCCGCAGGTGTGACTACTACTCAGCCACCCCGCCGAACTCAGAATCGGACGCAGATTCACAAGGAACGGTTGAGTAGTAATCTCGCAGGTTTGAAAATCACGATGTCGGGTAGTGATTGGTAAATTGGCTTCATTGCGAAAGTACTGGGTCATGCTATAATCGAGACCAATGCCTCAGCGGGATAAGGCGTATACGGACGTGTGCATAGTTGAGCATAATCAGTACTTGGGAAAACTGGCTCTACACGGATTCGAGGGGTAGGGACGAGCCTCCCGCAGGAT
>CAZXVB010000019.1:0-13096 GCA_964643875.1 uncultured Anaerolineales bacterium
TACGAAATGATGTCTGTATTTGCCGCTGGGATCGCCGGGCGCGACCGAGACGGTCAGAGAAAACTGGTCTGTGGGATGGAGAGTCCCCTATTTCCTATGGGCCGCCTTTTCCTCGCTCGTTTCCGCTCGTTCTCGCGCATTGCGTTTCCCCCATGCCCTTAGTAGGGGCAACCCTTGCGGTTGCCTTACCCAGGGTAACCCTTGCGGTTGCCTTACCCAGGGCAACCCTGCCCCCTGCCGGGGGCGTATATGCCGTATGATGACCGGGAATCACCACGCGATCGAGATCCGTGAACTCCACCACGTGTATGCAGGACCAGGTGGGGGGGATTCAATTGCCGCTCTACGAGGCATTGATCTTACCCTGCCTGCCGGTCAATTCGTTGCCTTGGTCGGTGCCAATGGGTCCGGCAAGACGACCCTGGCCCGGCATATCAATGGGTTGCTTCTGCCCACGCATGGTCAGGTGCAGGTGAATGGGTGGGATACCCGCGATCGGACAGCCTGGCCACACATCCGCGCCCAGGTCGCGTTGGTTTTCCAGCGTCCAGAGGACCAGATCGTGGCGACCACGGTGGCCGATGACGTCGCCTTTGGGCCGGAAAACGTTGGCCTGCCGAGCGAGGAGATCGAGCGCCGGGTCCGCCAGGCCTTGGAGACAGTCCACATGTGGTCGTGTCGCCATCGTCTTCCTCACCTCCTGTCGGTCGGCCAACAACAGCGGGTCGCCATCGCCGGTGCATTGGCACTCCATCCCACTTACCTCCTCCTAGATGAGGCTACCGCGATGCTCGACCCGGCAGGCAGGCAGGAGGTAGAAGCCTTGTTGCAACGCCTTCACGCCCAGGGTATGACGATTGTCTCAATTACCCACCGCATGGAGGCGGTTGTTCCGGCTGACCGAGTGATTGCGTTGGCGGCGGGACGGGTTGCTTTTAATGGAACGCCGCGCTGCTTCTTTGCCGACGCTGACCGTCTGGCTGAGTTGCGCTTAGCGCCCCCGCCCGCCGTGGCCCTGGCCATCCACTTGCGGCGGTATTTTCCTGATTTACCGACCGATATCCTCACTGTGGAAGAGATCGCAACGGCGCTGGCGCGGATGTGGCCGGGCGAGCCGACGGACTTCTCTTCTCCATCATCGTCACTCCCGTGTAAGACCATCACTGGTGATTGTCCGCCGGCCGTGACTGTGGAGGGAATCCAATATACCTACATGTCCAACACGCCCCTGGCGACCACTGCCTTGATGGACGCTCAGATGGAGATACACACGGGAGAGGTCGTCGCATTGCTCGGCCCGACCGGCGCGGGAAAGACAACATTGCTCCAACAGATAGCCGGACTGGCATCTCCACAGATGGGACGTATCACGCTCTTTGGCCGCGATCTGGAAGAATTGCGTGCCGATCACCACACACTGCGTCAGTGGGTGGGGATGCTCTTTCAGCGACCGGAAGAGCAACTGTTCGAGACGTACGTGGGGGATGATGTGGCCTTTGGGCCACGTCAGCTTGGTCTAGACCGAGATGCCGTGCGGGAGCGGGTTCGTTGGGCGATGGAGATGGTGGGGCTGCCGTTTGCAGACTACAAGGACCGCTTTACCCAGAGCCTTTCTGGAGGGGAACAACGTAAGGCGGCCCTGGCCGGTGTGCTCGCCCTGCGTCCACGCCTGCTGTTGTTGGACGAACCGACCGCTGGCCTGGACCCCCAGACCCGTCGGGACATCCTGGTTGTCCTCGAACGCTTGAATCAGGATGCCGGCCAGACCATTATGATTGCCACGCATAATATGGAGGATGCAGCCGAGCTGGCGCACCGGGTCTATGTGATAGCCGAGGGGGAAGTGATAATGGGCGGCCCCACGCGCCGTGTCTTCTGCCAGCAGGACTCACTGGTCAGCCTGGGGTTGGAATCTCCGGCGGCAACGGTCATCGCGCAGGCGCTGCGTAAGCGTGGCTTGCCTGTCCCTATGGACGTGTTGACGCTCGACGAGTTGGAAGCGGTGCTTCAAGTCAGCATGAAACGAAGGGGGGATGCGCTGTGAGTCGGAGAAAACGCACCCCGGAATGGGAGTTCCTGCGGTACGTGACTCTTGGTCAGTACCTGCCGACCGGCTCCTTCATCCATCGGATGCATCCGGCCTTCAAGCTGCTGGTGTTCGGGCTGCTCGTGGCGGCGGTGACCTTTAGCCAGACGATCACAGTCAATCTCATCTTGCTGGTGACGATGGTCGTGCTGGTGCGGCTCGCGCGGGTTCCTGTGCGCCATGCACTAGAGGGGGTGCGTCTGGCGCTGCCGGCCCTGCTCGTGATGGCCGTCTTTCAGGTGCTGTTGCCTCCCAAAATGGTGACTATGGCCGGCTCGGATGGCGCTTGCCTACCCCTCTGGGCGTGGCAGCGCTTCGTTGTGACCGATTGCTCACTTCGACTGGTAGTCGTTTCGATGGCCCGCTTGATTGAGTTGATTGTGTTGACCACATTGCTCACTTCCTCGACCACCACGACCGAACTGGCCTATGGAACGGAGGCCTTGCTTTCGCCCTGTCGGCGATTAGGGTTGCCCGCTCATCAACTGGCGATGGTGGTGACGATTGCGCTCCGCTTTGTCCCTACCCTGGCGTTACAAATGGAGCGGATCGTCAAGGCACAGACCGCACGAGGGGCCGACTTTGGCTTGGATGGGCGTTGGCGATTCATCCGTATGATCCGCCGTCTGCTGCCGTTGCTTGTTCCTCTATTCTTGGTTAGTCTGCGTCGCTCGGAAACCCTGGTCGTGGCGATGGCCGCACGTGGGTACACCGGCAATGCGCGTCGCTCTCACCGCATCCGTCAGCGGGTACGGCCCGCTGACTATCTGGCGCTGGGCATAGCTGGAGCTTTTTGTGTGTTGATGTTTGTCCTGGATTTCAAGGCTTGACCGATCTCGAAAAAATCTTGTGCTTTAAGGAGGTATTGATGGAGACTTCTGTGCAATCCACGACCGTTGGCGTGCGCCGTGTGGTCATATCCGGCATTATGGTGGCTGTCACCGTGCTGTTGGGTATGTTGCCTGTCGGTGGATTCATTCCCTTTCCCACCGGCGTCAACGCGACGACCCTTCACATCCCGGCGATCATCGGGGGGATATTGGAAGGATGGCAAGTTGGGGGTATAATCGGGCTGTGTTTTGGCTTGTTCAGTTTCCTGCGAGCCAGCACGCCGCTTTTCAAGGATCCGTTGGTGGCCATCCTGCCGCGCATCTTCATCGGCATCACAGCCTATCTGGCCTACAAAGGGCTGCGGCGTTTTGAAGAGCGGCTGGCGATTGGCGTCGCGGCCGGCGTGGGGACGGCGACCAACACCATCCTGGTGCTGGGGATCGCCGTCTGGCGTGGCTACCTGGCACCAGACCTGGCCGCGACCATTGCCGTCACGCATGGTCTGCCGGAGATCGTCGTGGCTGTCGTTATCACCCTGGCCGTCGTCGTGGCTTGGCGTCAGATTGCGAGTCGGCGAGGCGGCTCATCGGTCTGACCCCGTTCGGACCTCTATCCCCCTCTGAGTTTCGCAGGAGAGCGATATGTTATTGACCATAGACATCGGTAATACCAACATCACCCTGGGGCTGTATGTGGACCAACAACTCGGCCCCCGTTGGCGCATTCGCACGATTCACGATAAAATGCCCGACGAGTATGGGATTTTGCTGCATCAACTTTTCCACCATCGAGGGTATCGCCCTGACCAGGTGACAGGCGTCGCCATCGCCAGCGTCGTGCCGCCCCTGACTCTGACGTTCGAGCAGGTTTGTCGAGACTACCTGGGACAAAGGCCGCTGGTGGTGGATGCCGGGGTGCGTACCGGTGTCCGTATCCGCTATGCCCACCCCCGCGAGGTGGGCGCCGATCGGGTGGTGGACGCCGCCGCCGTGCGTGTGTTGTACGGCGTTCCGGCCTGTGTCGTGGATTTTGGCACGGCTACCACGTTCGACGCTATCTCGGCTGAGGGGGATTACCTGGGAGGTGCCATCGCGCCCGGCATCGGCATCGCCGCTCAGGCGCTCTTTGAGCGCACCGCCAAGCTGCCTCGCGTGGAGTTGGTCCGTCCTCCGTCGGTCATCGGCCGAAACACGGTCCACAGCATGCAGTCCGGCCTGCTGTTTGGCTATGTCGCTCTGGTCGAGGGCATGGTGACCCGATTCCGTGCAGAGCTGGGGGCCGACATGTCCGTCGTAGCGACAGGGGGGCTGGCGGAACTGGTGGCCCGGGAGACCCAGGCCATAGACGTCGTTGATCCGTGGTTGACGCTACACGGCCTGCGCATCATCTATGAACTGAACCGAGAGCCTGAGCAGGAAGTGCACAGACAGGGGGCGTCCTCACAAAGTGCCAGGAGTAAGTGATATGACAGAGCGGCCCATTTCTTCTTTCTTATATCAGAAACGGATCCTTCTGGGGGTCACCGGCGGCATCGCGGCCTACAAAGCTTGTACTCTGGCCAGCCGCCTGACCCAGGTCGGAGCATTGGTGGACGTGGTGATGACGGAATCCGCCACACGATTCGTCGCCCCGTTGACTTTCGAGGCGCTCACCGGCCGGCCGGCATATACCACCATGTGGCAGACGGCCGGCGGCGGTGCGCTCCCCACTCACATCGCGCACATCGGATTGGCCCATGAGGCCAATCTGGTGGTGATCGCTCCCGCCACAGCGCACACCCTGGCCCGCTTGGCTCACGGCCTGGCCGATGACCTACTCACGACATTGGTGTTGGCTGCCACTTGTCCATTGCTGGTCGTGCCGGCGATGGACGCCGGTATGTGGACCCATCCGGCAACGCGGGCGAACGTCGCCATGTTGCGGGCGCGGGGCGTCCATTTTGCCGGGCCGGCACGTGGTCGGATGGCTTCTGGGCTAGAGGGGCCAGGGCGGATGGTTGAACCGGAGGAGATCGTCGGGTATATCCGGCGGGTGCTGGGAGAGACCGGCCCTCTGGCAGGCCGGAAAGTAGTCGTGACCGCCGGGCCGACCCGCGAGTACCTCGACCCGGTGCGTTTCCTCAGCAATCCGGCTACCGGCCGGCAGGGATTCGCCCTGGCACAAGCCGCCCTGGATCGCGGCGCGGCCGTAACCCTCATCACTGGGCCGACGGGCTTACCCACGCCAGTGGGAGCGGAGCGGGTGGATGTTACCTCGGCTCAGGAGATGCACACTGCCGTGCTGGATAACGTCGCCCAGGCGGACGTGTTGTTGATGGCGGCAGCCGTGGCCGATTACCGCCCGGCGACGATTGCTTCTCAAAAGATAAAGAAAGGCACGCCGGAATTGAACCTCCCGCTGGTGCGCACAACCGACATTCTGTCCGCCGTGGCGGTACGTTGGGCAGAGACGGGGTATCCGCGCGTCGTGGTCGGTTTTGCCGCCGAAAGTGAGCACGTTGTGGAAAACGCCCAGGCCAAGCTAGCGGCCAAAAACCTGGATCTGATCGTGGCCAACGACATCACCGCTGCCGATGCCGGTTTTGTGGCTTCCACCAATCGCGTGATCCTGATCGGACGAGATGGCAATGTAGAGGCCCTGCCGTTGATGAGCAAATCGGCCGTGGCCGACCAGGTGTTAGAACGAGTCGTTATCCTGTTGCGCACCAAGTAGGGGCAGGGCTTGTCTCTGCTTTTGCTCCTGCTCCTGTCCCTGGGGATTGCCCCTGCCCCAGGGCAACCCCGAAAGTTACTCTTCCTTAGGTGTGTTGTGCAATAGTGAAAAGCCCCACTTTGGACACGGATGAACACGGATAAACACGGATAAACACTAACTGTTACTTTTTGCCTCTTTCGGTGTTATCTATGACAGTGTGTTACAAAACCGGAGGAGGTGTAATCAATGAACAGCTCGAAACGTGTGGTCGTCACCGGGATGGGTGTGGTCTCACCCCTGGGTAACGACGTGATGACGATGTGGGAAGCCATGCTGGCCGGGCAGAGCGGTGTGGAGCGCATTACCCGGTTTGATCCATCGGACTTGGACGTGCAGATCGCGGCGGAAGTGAGAGATTTTGATCCGGTCGCGCTCTTTGGACGCCGCGAGGCCCGTCGCAATGACCGCTTTACCCTTTTTGCGATGGAAGCCGCTCGGCAGGCGATTGTAGATGCCAACCTGAATTTCGAGGACGGCTTGGGTAGCCGGACCGGCGTCATTGTGGGGACGGGGATCGGGGGCGTGAACACCTTGTTGGCAAACTACGAGACGCTCAAGCGGTCCGGCCCCCGTCGCGTCAGCCCCTTCATGATTCCGATGATGATGCCCAATGCCGCCTCGGCCGCTGTTGCTATCTCCTATGGCCTGACCGGGCCGAACCTCTCGGTGGTCTCAGCTTGCGCTACCGGCTCTCACGCCATTGGAGAGGCCGGCGACATCATCCGGCGAGGGCAGAGCGAGGTCATGCTGTGTGGAGGCAGCGAGGCCGCTATCACGCTCATTTCCGTAGCTGGCTTTCGGAACATGGGAGCGCTTTCTAAACGTAACGACGACCCCGCTCGTGCTTGCCGCCCGTTCGACGCCCAACGAGACGGATTCGTGATCGGAGAGGGGGCCGCCATTGTGGTCCTGGAAAGCCTGGAGCATGCCCGCCGACGGGGCGCACACATCTACGCCGAACTGATCGGCTACGGAGCTACATCTGACGCTTCCCACATCACCGCCCCGGATGAGGAAGGACATGGCGCGGCCCGGGCAATGTCCATGGCGCTTCAAGATGCCGGTGTGCCGCCGGAGGCCGTGGATTACATCAATGCCCATGGCACCAGCACGTTGCTTAACGACCGAATGGAAACCCGTGCCATTCGGAAGGTCTTTGGCTCCCATGCAGATCGTCTGGCTGTCAGCTCGACCAAGTCCATGCTGGGGCACCTGATGGGCGCGGCTGGAGCTGTCGAGGCCGTCGCATGCGTCAAGAGCCTGGAGACCGGCTGGGTGCATCCCACCATCAACTACGAACATCCCGACCCTGAATGTGATCTGGATTATGTGCCTAACCAGGCCCGTCAATTGAGGCCTAAAGTGGCACTTTCCAATTCCTTTGGCTTTGGTGGGCACAATGGTTGTCTCATCTTCCAGCGCTGGGAGGAAAAGTGATGACCGTTCGAGCCCACGTCTGCGGATGGGGCAAGGCGGTCCCCAGCCGTGTGTTGACTAACGACGATCTGGTGAATATGGTGGATACCTCCGACGAGTGGATCCGCACGCGCACCGGGATCCGCGAACGTCACATCGTGGCCGAGGATGAGACGACTTTCACCCTTGCCCGTCAGGCTGCTCAACAGGCCCTGGAGGTAGCCGGCCTTCCCCCTACTCAACTGGAATTGATCATCGTGGCGACCGTTACCTCCGATTACAGTTTCCCCTCCACAGCCTGCTTGTTGCAGGACGCCCTGGGGGCCGACAAGGCGGCCGCCTTTGACCTTTCCGCCGGCTGTACCGGGTTCATTTATGGCCTGAGTATCGCCGCACACCTGATTGCCGGGGAGGTGTATCAGAATGCGCTCATCATCGGTGCTGAAACCCTTTCCCGTATCACCGATTGGGAGGATCGCGCTACTTGCGTGCTCTTCGGCGATGGGGCCGGCGCGGTGGTTCTCCAGGCCAACGGCGTTGATGGGGGAGTACTATCCACCGTCCTGGGGGCCGATGGTTCCGGTGGAGAGTTGTTGATCCTGCCGGCCGGCGGCAGCCGCAATCCCCCTTCCCAGCATACCCTGGATGCGAAACTGCATTATCTGAAAATGCGTGGACGAGAGGTCTTCCGCTTTGCCGTTCGTACAATGCCAGCCGCCGTTCAACAAGTGCTAGAGAAAGCCGGGTTGACGATGGACGATTTGAGCTTGATCATTCCACATCAGGCCAACCAACGGATCCTGGAAGCTTCTATACGGGCTCTGGGACTGTCGCCAGAGAAGGTATACAGCAACCTGGAGCACTACGGCAACACGTCGTCTGCTTCTATCCCCATCGCGTTGTGCGAAGCGGTGGAAGAGGGCCGCATCCAGCGGGATGATGTGGTCGTATGCGTCGGGTTTGGGGCAGGTTTGACCTGGGGAGCTGTTGCCCTGCGCTGGAGTATGCCGCTGCCGACTGCTCCACTTTCCCGTTGGGAGAAGCTCCGTCAGGAGACACGCTACCGGTATGCCGCTGTGCGTTCTCTGGTGCGGCGGGCCGCGCGACGGGTTCTGGCCCTGTGGATCAAGGAGGACGAATGGTGACACCCTCTGTCCCCAATTCCGGCAACCCGACGAGTGCGTCGGAATCATGTCTCCATTGGGAGCAGTTGGAGAGCATGCGCACTCAGGCCCATCTGGGCGGCGGAGTCAAGCGGATCGAACGTCAACACGCCCAGGGGAAGAAGACCGCTCGCGAGCGATTGGAATATCTCCTCGACCCCGGTACATTCTGCGAACTGGACGAATTCGTCACCCACCGGGCGACCGATTTCGGCCTGGCCGACCGGCGCACGCCCGGCGATAGCGTCGTCACCGGATGGGGTGAGATAGATGGCCGCCTGGTCTACGTCTTTGCCCAGGACTTCACCGTGTTGGGCGGCTCGGTTGGAGAGGCCCATGGCCAAAAGGTCTGCAAGGTGATGGACCTGGCGCTGGAAAACGGCGCACCTCTTGTGGGACTGAATGACTCCGGTGGAGCACGCATCCAAGAAGGCGTGGATGCTCTGGCGGCCTATGGAGAGATTTTCTACCGCAACGTCATGGCCTCCGGTGTGATTCCCCAAATATCGGTCATCATGGGGCCATGCGCTGGCGGAGCGGTATATTCCCCGGCCATCACCGACTTCATTCTGATGACGGCCGGCAATGGGCGGATGTTCATCACCGGCCCCAATGTGATCAAGGCAGTCACCCGCGAGGAAGTGACGGCCGAAGAATTAGGCGGTGCGGATGTCCACAACCACACCAGCGGCGTGGCCCACTTCATGGCCTCTACAGAAGAAGAGACCCTCGACTTGGTGCGGAAATTGCTCTCCTTCCTGCCGGCCAACAACGCCGAAGACCCGCCCTACCGCTCGACTACTGACCCGCCGGACAGAATGGTGGAAGAACTGGACACACTGGTGCCGATAGACCCAGCCCAAGGGTACGATATGCATGCGGTCATTCGCTACATCGTGGACGATGGCCGTTTTCTGGAGGTACAACCCTACTTTGCGTGCAACTTGATCGTGGGGTTCGCTCGGATGGGGGGCTACGTCGTCGGGATTGTGGCTCAACAGCCACCGGTATTGGCCGGTGTGCTGGACATAGACGCGGCAGACAAAGGAGCGCGTTTCATTCGCTTTTGCGACTGCTTCAATATTCCCCTCGTCACGCTGGTGGATACACCTGGGTTCCTTCCCGGAGTGGCCCAGGAGCATGGGGGTATCATCCGGCACGGGGCTAAGCTGCTTTACGCCTACGCCGAGGCCAGTGTCCCCAAGGTATCCGTCATCACCCGGAAGGCGTATGGCGGGGCATACATCGTGATGAGTTCCAAGCATCTGCGCGGTGATATCTGTCTGGCATGGCCTGGGGCTGAGATCGCCGTGATGGGGCCACAGGGAGCGGTCAAC
Organism: uncultured Anaerolineales bacterium; assembly: GCA_964643875.1. Classification (GTDB taxonomy): domain Bacteria; phylum Chloroflexota; class Anaerolineae; order B4-G1; family B4-G1; genus CAZXVB01. The sequence continues at coordinate 9,588 of CAZXVB010000019.1, forward strand.
GTCGTCTTCCGCCGCGAGTTGCGGGAAAGTGATGATCCTGACCGTTTGAGGGAGCAGTTGGTAGACGAGTACCGCCAGAAATTCGCCACGCCATACGTCGCTGCCGCTCGTGGATACCTTGACGGGGTCATCTTTCCACACGAGACCCGCTTCCAGATCATCCGTGCGTTGCGTATGTTGAACGACAAACGGGTGCACCGTCCGCCTCGCAAGCATGGCAACATTCCCCTATAGGGTGGAGGAAGCCGGATATGCTGAAAGTATTGGTCGCCAATCGAGGAGAGATCGCCGTACGGGTGCTGCGCACCTGCCGCGAGCTGGGGCTGGAGACCGTGGCTATCTTCTCCGAGGCTGATCGAGAAGCCCCCCACGTCCGCTATGCCGATGAGGCCTATCTCATCGGTCCCCCGCCGTCTAAAGAAAGCTATCTCTGTGCTGAGCGGATCATCGAAATCGCTCTCGAATCCGGTGCCCAGTTCATCCATCCTGGGTATGGCTTTCTGGCCGAATCGCCCGACTTTGCCCGGTCTTGCGCGGAGGCCGGCCTGACGTTCGTTGGCCCTGGCCCAGAAGTGTTGACGTTGTTGGGCGACAAGGTGGCCGCCCGACAGATCGCCCAGCGCACAGGCATCCCCATTGTGGAGGGTTCCGATCAGGCCATGAACGACCAGACTATCCTGGAGATGGCGGATCAAATCGGCTATCCAGTGATGCTCAAAGCCGTGTGGGGCGGAGGAGGGATGGGCATCCGGGCAGCCAATGACCGGGCCGAACTAGAAGCCGCTATCCCGTTGGCCCGTCGAGAGGCGCAGGCTACCTTTGGCCACGACGAGGTATATGTGGAGCGATTGGTCCGCGAGGCCCGCCACATCGAAGTCCAGATCCTGGGGGATAGCCACGGGCACGTCATCCATCTAGGTGAGCGGGAGTGTTCCATTCAGCGCCGTCAACAGAAATTGATCGAGGAGGCTCCTTCACGAGCAGTGGACGCAGCATTGCGGGAAACGCTGTGCCACATGGCGGTGGAAATCGGACAGACCGTCGGATACGTCGGTGCCGGCACGGTCGAATTCCTGCTCTTGCCCGATGGACAATTCTACTTTCTGGAAGTGAACCCCCGCCTGCAGGTAGAACACACGGTGACGGAAGCCATTACCGGCGTGGACATAGTCAAAGAGCAGTTGCGCATCGCGGCCGGGCGGGAGTTGCGCTACACTCAAGGGGAGATCCATCCCCGTGGATGGGCGTTGGAATGCCGTATCCTGGCTGAGGATCCTTGGCGGGATTTCCTCCCGACCACAGGCCGCATCACATTCCTGCGGGAACCAGGAGGGCCGGGCATCCGGGTGGATGGCGGTATCTGTGAGGGGTTGACCATCACCCCGCTCTACGATTCTCTATTGGCCAAACTGATCGCCTGGGGGGAAACCCGTGCCGTCGCCATCGTGCGTATGCGTCGAGCGCTGGACGAGTACCGTATCCTGGGGATCCAGACCAACCTCGACTTGCACCGCGCTCTGTTGAACAGTCACCGATTCTTCGGTGGGCAGTTCCACACCAATTTTCTCGAAGAACAATTCTCGTTGCCCGATGAGATGCACGCCGTCGGCGAGACGGATCGGCTGGCCGCCGCGCTGACTGCGGCCTTGTTGGAGTACCAAGAGAATCGGCCTGAAATTTGCTCGACTCGAGGACGGCCGACCATCAGCCGCTGGAAGATGTTGGGGCGTTGGGAGCTGATGAAATAGAAGCGGTGGAACCTGACGAGGAGGTAGGGAGGTGGAAAAAAGATACACGGTAGTGGTAGACGGTGAGGAATTCGAGATCGAATTTGGCTCTAAGGGCCAGGTATGGGTCAATCACCGTCCGTATTGGATCGATTTCCGAGGGCTGGAGGGAGGAGCAGGCTACTCACTCTTACTCGACAACCGCTCCTATGAAGCGTTCGTCGAGACACTCGCCGGGAAACCTGTGGGCAAGGTGGGCACGGAACGTCGGATGGTGGTGGTGGGGCGTCCATATCAAGTATCGCTCCGAACAGCAGGAAGCCAGGAGGGAGAGGAGCCAAACTTCCCCTCTACTAATGGTACGGGAGATGTGGTAGCCCCATTGCCGGGGATGCTGATCGCGGTCCCAGTCGAAGAAGGGGAAACAATCGCTAAAGGGGACGTGGTGGCCGTGATGGAATCAATGAAGATGAACCTTGAACTACGGACGGCGCACGATGGCGTAGTGCGCTCGATCTACGCTCGACCGGGTGCTGAACTCAACCAGGGCGACCCGGTCGTTGGCGTCGAATGTTCTGGTCAGTAACCGTGTTCGTGCCTGCTGCCGAATAATTGAAGGTTTACCCCGTTGCGGATGATGATCCGGCGGATAGAATCACCCCACCGCCAATCACCTGCTCGCCATCCATCCCGTAGAGAACCAGAAATTGTCCCGGCGTTACCCCTCGTTGCGGGAGCAAGAAACGCACACTCGCCCCACCTGCCTTGCTCATCTCCGTTGGGGTAACAACCACTTCGGTAGGCTCGGCCCGATAGCGAATCTGGGCGATGGCACGGAAGGGCGCCGTCGGTGCCTTTCCACAGATGTAATGCAGCGCTCCGACCTGACACTCTGTGGTCACCAATTCATCATCTGTCCCAACAACGAGTGTGTTCTCCGTCGGTTCGATAGACAACACGTAGACCGGTTCTGGCGTTGTCAACCCTAACCCCTTGCGTTGCCCTATGGTGTACCCCGGTAATCCCTGATGTTCCCCCAATATCCGCCCGGAGCGGTCACGGATCGGGCCGGGGCGGAAAAGGTGAGGGGCGTAGCGGAGCAGAAAGCGTCGGTAATCGGCATCCTTCCCTGACCCCAAAAAGCAAACGTCCTGGCTTTCTGGCTGTTCGGCGACCGATAACCCATATCGGCGGGCGACGGCCCGCACCTCTTGCTTGGTCAACCCCCCGATGGGAAACAGGGTATAGCGGAGCTGCTCTTGTGTGAGGGCATGCAGGAAGTAGGATTGATCCTTGTTACGATCGGTGCCACGCAAGAGTTGATAGGTCCCATCTCGCTCCCGGATGCGCGCATAATGGCCGGTGGCGATCAGGGAAGCGCCTATCGCCCGAGCATGTTCAATCAGCAGATTGAAACGTACAGCCCGATTGCAGATCACGCATGGGTTGGGCGTGCGTCCATGAGCGTACTCGGTGATGAAGTATTCGACTACCTGCTCTCGGAAAAGGGAGCGGGCATCCAGTAGATGGAAAGGGAAACCCAGTTGCCGGGCTACATCCTCCGCCCGTTGGACTGCGTCGGGCGTGCAACAGCGATTGGAAGTCGCGGCCAGTCGGTCCTCGGACGGCGCATGCCACAGCGAAAGCATCGCACCAATGACATTGTACCCCTGTTCGACCAGTAGAGCCGCGGCAACGGAGCTATCCACTCCTCCGCTGAGGGCCATCAACACGCTGGAAGATTCGGTTGGATTTCCAGAGTATTCGGATGTCGTCATTGCC
>CAZXVB010000019.1:13196-17356 GCA_964643875.1 uncultured Anaerolineales bacterium
TTCGTCTTCCATCCGCTCGACATCTATCGCCTGCGGGCCTTTGGGGGTTTGTTCGACGCAATACGTTACCCGCGTCCCCTCCGAAAAATCGAGTGGTTCTCCAGGGGCGATCCCGGTGCGGTGAAAGAAGATCTCATTTCCATCCGACTGAATGATGAAACCGTACCCTTTGCCCTCATCAAACCATTTAACAACGCCTTCATAAGGGCCGGCGTCCAGTTCTGCAACCGGTTCACTTTGTGAATCATATGCGGTGATCGGGGGGGCAGTGGAGCGGCAATCCGGACACAGAGGGGGAGGGGTGATCGGTTTCCCGCGCTCGTTCATCTCGCGTTGCTCCTCAACCCGGAAGATGAATTTTTCCCCACACCGGGTACAAACCGCCCACGTATCTCGATACTTCATCTGTTCCTCCTGCAAAAATACACACTTCTGTGATAGATCATCAATCGGTAGGCAATGATGAAATCCTCTATACTATACGTGAAGCCGCTTTTTCTGTCAATGTCGGATGAAGTTTCAATTGTGTTGCTCTCTCCGAGAGGCCTGCCGGACACGATGGCCTATAAATGGCGGGGCCTGGGGAGGTTTCGCCCAATCCGAACCTGCGGGAGGGTCAAAATATAGGGTGGTGAGGTGTGTAATCTGCGGAGGCGTGATAGGGAAATCGCGGGGAAGGTTTCATAGAAGACCGTAGACTAAATGTCTATAACCGCCCAGAACACGAGTTAATTATTTGACATTTTGTCAACAATAAGTAAAATAAGCAATATGTGGAAAGTATGATAGACAAGCCCAGCGAGCAAGTGCGCTACGAGTTGCAAGAGATCGGACAACTATGAACCTGCGGGAGGCTGGTTTACCCCACGAATCCACGTTGACCCAATTTTCGTAAGTCAGGTTTGGAGGGCCAAAATGAAGAGACGACCGTCGTATGAGGAACTGAGTACGCACCTGGACGATCTGTTAGCGCCCTGTCTGGCGCAGGACTGGCCTAACCTGCCGGTGGATCGGGCCGAGGGGGTCTATGTATACGGACACGACAGGCGGCGTTATCTCGACTTTTTGGCCGGGTTCGGCGCTTGTAACGTGGGACACAATCACCCCCGCATCGTGGCAGCGGCTCGCGAGCAGATGGAGCGTGTGGTCCACGCACCCGCTGGCGTGATGGCGCACGAGCCGCTGCTACGGCTGGCCTGGGAGTTGAGGCGGATCGCGCCAGGCCAGGCCGAAATGTTCTTCTTTAGCAACAGCGGTTCCGAGGCGATTGACGGAGCGCTTAAGTTGGCCCGCTACGCGGCAAAGCGCCCCGCAATCATCGCCTTCCTGGGCGGGTTCCACGGGCGCACGATGGGTGCTGTGGCCGTCACTACATCGAAGGTAGAATATCGCACGGGCCATGGCCCTTTGCTCCCCAACGTTTACTTTGCCCGGTTCCCCTATCCTTATCGTTCCTCGGCTCCCGACGAGGAGGCATGTGTACAGGAATCACTGGAGGATATCGAGCGGCTGTTCGAGTACGTGATCTCGCCCGATGACGTAGCCGCGTTCTTGGTGGAACCGGTCCAAGGCGAGGGCGGATACATCATCCCGCCGCGCAGTTGGCTTATGGCGCTACGCGACATCTGCGACCGGCACGGCATCCTGCTCATCTTTGACGAGGTGCAGACCGGCTTTGGCCGCACCGGCGAATGGTTCGCGGCCCAAACGTTCGGCGTGGAGCCAGACATTGTCTGTATGGCCAAGGGCATCGCGAACGGCTTCCAACTTGGCGCGATCGGTGCGCGGCACGAGATTATGAGCAAGTGGGGAGCGGCGTCGCACGGCGCTACGTATGGCGGCAATCCCATCGCCTGCGCTGCGGCGCTGGCGACGCTCGATGTGATCCGTGAGGAGGGGTTGCTGGAGAACGCCCGCGTCCAGGGTAACTACATGCTCGACGTGCTGAGCGAGCTTCAGACCGAGGCACCCATCGTAGGGGACGTGCGGGGGATAGGGATGATGATCGCCGTCGAGTTCATCAAGCCCGATACTGACAAGGAGCCAAACGGCGAGGTTGTCCGCCGCATCCTCAACCGGGCGCTTGGCGATGGGTTGCTGCTCTATCCCTGTGGCCACTGGACCCAAACGATCCGTCTCATCCCACCGCTGATCATCACCCGCGAGCAACTGGATGAGGGGCTGGACATCTTTCGCCGGGCGGTACTGACCGAATCAGTGGGTTCGTGATCTTTGTTAGTTACTGCTGTAGGGAGTGTGGATGCGAGGCATCCGACGAACCTCTCGTTGGGGTCGCGTGTGCAATCGCAAGTGGAGATTCCTCGATTCGCTAACTCACTCGGAATGACGTATCGGAGGGGCTATGTCACTTTTAGATCAACCATGGTTTCTCGATATTTTGAAACGTCTGGCCGAGGGTATTGTGGCAGTCGTGGGGCCGCACTGCGAGGTTGTCGTGCACGATTTTCGCGACCCCGAACACTCGATCGTTTACATAGCTGGCAACGTTACCGGGCGACGGATAGGCGCTCCGGTACCTGACCTCAGTTTTATCTCTGGGGAATTGGGCCGCGATACACCTGACCAGTTGAATTACCGCGCCAGGATTGGTACCCACCATTTACAGTCGTCCACGATTTGGATTCCCGATGACGATGGTACACCCATTGGGGCTGTATGTATCAATGTAGACTACCAGGACCTGATCCACGCGCGTCAGCTTCTAGACAAGTTAGCCACGTCAACGCAAAATCTCTCCGACCTTATGGTTATGAGTACATTTGCTAAAGATGTGGATGACTTAATCGAATTGTCCATATCCGAGTTTCTTCACCAGGAAGGCATTCGGAGCGTGGAAGTATTGGATGCTGGGGAAAAGTTGCGTCTGATCAAGGTGCTCGAGGAACGCGGCTTGTTTCAGATACGAGGCGCAGTGAAACGAGTGGCGGGGCTGCTAGATGTTTCCCGTGCCACGATATACAATTACCGATCGAGCCTCAAGGATGATGCAACGTCACCACAGCCCGTGCTCGCTGAAGAGTAACACGATGGAAGAAGGATAGACATCATTAAATGAGGAGGTGGTATTTGACAGTATCTTGTCGAAGAGAAGCCGAGTTATGTAACTGCCCAACATTTTGACTCTCTCGCAGGTTAGGTAACTGCTCAGGCTACTTCTGTTAGCGATTGAAATCGCCTAGAGGGCTTGTAGCCGCGCGTCCACCTGTCTGGACGCGCCTGTCCACGCAGATGGACAGCCAGCTTTAGCTCCTCAGGCGCGGTTTCGACCGCTGGCCTGAGTAGTAAAGTAACCAAGTTAGTATAGTTAATCTGTATAGCCTTTACCGATAAAAGGAGGAAGAAGATGAAACGCATTCTTTGCTCAGTGCTGCTGATCGCAGCGATTACGCTTACACTCTCCGCTTGTGGTCCAAAAGAACCGGCCAATCATCTGGAAGCGATCAAGCAAGAGGGGAAACTCGTGGCCGGCACCTCCGCTGACTATCCTCCATTCGAGTCGATTGACGAGAATGGCAACATGGTCGGCTTTGACATTGATCTCATCAACGAGATCGGCAAACGAATGGGAGTTGAGGTGGAGATCCAGGATATGCCTTTCGATAGTTTGATCGCCGCCGTCCAGGAAGGTAAAATAGACCTCGCCATCGCCGCCTTCAACTATACCGAGGAGCGCGACAAGACGGTTGATTTTACCGACGCTTACTACTACGCGGAAGATGGTTTTCTGGTGGCAGAAGACTTCGCGGGCGAGATTAACGCGCCAGAAGACGCAGCCCAATACAAGGTTGGCGTGCAGACCGGCGCGACTGCAGATAGCTGGGTGACTGAAAACCTTCTTGATACCGGTTTGATGCCTGAGGAGAATCTCTTCCGCTACGAGCGGATGGATCAGGCCGCTCTCGATGTCAAGGCAGGACGAATTGACATCCTGATCACCGACTATATCCCGGCTCAAGCCCTGGCCGATGAGATTGGCGGTCTCAAGGTTATTTACCACGCCGAAGTATCCACCGGCCCGGTGAATATCATCGTTCCGGAGGGCGATACCGAGTTGACCGCTGAATTGAACAAGATCATCGCTGACCTGCTTGCAGAAGGGTTCATTGATGAGCTTGCCAAGCGTCATATTGGCAACTGAT
>CAZXVB010000020.1:0-17327 GCA_964643875.1 uncultured Anaerolineales bacterium
ATCTGTGTTTTTCTGCGTTAATCTGCGTCCCAGAAAAAGCGTGTTGGGTAATGAAGGATGGCATTCTTATGCTATCTGCTGCGCATAGGGATGCGTGGCTACGGGGTGTTGTAATCTGTTATGAATACCAACTCAGCGCCCGATTCCGCAGAATCACAAGCACCGGTAGACGAGGAAGTCCCATCCACTCGTTTGGCCGCTGTCCGTCGCCGGGTGATGGACGCCGCCCGCGCTGTCGCCCGCCTGTTTGCCTGGCTGCGTCACCCGGAGGCGGTGGGCCAACCGCTGGTTCTATCCCCGCGCGGCGTTCGTCTGCTGGTATTGCTCGTCGTGGGGAACCTGGTGATGGTGGGGTTGCTCACCGTGGGGTTGTATCGGGCCACGATGCATCCTTTGGTGGTCACGTCTCCCCTGGTCATCCCGATGCCGGTCACGGCGACTTCCCACCCTGGCGATGAAGCCGCATTGCCACTTCCTACACCGACTCCACTAGGCAGTGGGGGAAGTATCGCCTTTACCCTCCGTCGAAACGGGAACGCTGATATCTATGTACTCGACCAGGCCAACCGGCAGCTTGTCCGCTTGACCCACGACCCCGCCGAAGATCGTCAACCGACCTGGTCCCCCGATGGCAATTACATCGCTTTTGCCTCCAATCGAGCCGCTAATTGGGATATCTACTTGCTCGATCTGCTCAGCGGTGCGCTCATCCGCCTGACACGTGACCAGGCTTTCGACTCTAACCCGGCCTGGTCGCCTGACGGACGGTGGATCGCGTTCGAGTCGTACCGTCGGGGCAATCTGGATATCTTTGTGATGAGCACCTCGGGGGAGGAGATACGCCGCATCACGACGGATCCGGCTCCCAACTACGGGCCGGTCTGGTCGTCGGATGGACAAGCTATCGCCTATACCACTTTTCGTGATGGCAACAAGGACATCTTCGTGCAGCCGCTGGAAGGTCCCCGGTCGGCTGTCAACATTACCCAGAGTCCGGACTTGGACGAGTACGATCCGGCCTGGTCCCCCGATGGCCGCTATCTGGTCTACGTCAGTGGCCCGATTGGCAACCCATCGCTCCAGACGACTACGTTCGATTGGGAGACGATGAGTGCCGATCAGACGCAGACGGATCTGTTCGGGGCGGGGACTTCTCCTACTTGGGCGCCAGATGGGCGGAGTTTCATATTCACCTATCGCCGGGGCGGGCAGAGCCACATCGTGGCGGCTAACATCCAGGGCTGGGGGTTGTTTCAAGAGGTCTACGGCCTGGATGAACCACTGAGCGACCTGGCCTGGACAGCCATCCCGCTTTCGTCCCGGGCGATGGCCTGGGCGCGGTCGGTCTCTCCCGACGAGACCAGTCTCTACATCGAGCTGTTGCAGCCCACGGCGACTGCCGGGCCGCCCTACCGCCTGGTGTCTGTGCCTAACATTGCCATTCGGGAAGTTGCTGTGGAGGGGCAGACGCAATCGCCAGAGGCTGGCCCGCCGCTGGCGACATCCGCGGAGCCGTCCGAGCCGACCCTCACGCCGACCATTACCCCAACACCCACGCCGACCCCCACGCCGTTGCCGGCGATGTTGTCGGACCGGGTCAACGAAAGCTTCAACGCCCTCCGTCAGCGGGTGATTGCTGAGACCGGACGGGACTATTTGGCGAATCTGAGCCACACGTATTTGCCGATGGACCATACACCGCCGGCCGGGCAATCGCGGATGAGTTGGCACGTCTGTGGGCGGGCGATTTCCCTGGATTCGACGCTGTACACGTCCACAGATTCCCCGGTTGAGCTGGTGAGGGAGGATGTGGGTAACGTCACGTACTGGCGGGTCTTCCTGCGCACTGAAAGCCAGGATGGCAGTATGGGGGAACCGCTGCGGGAAGCGCCGTGGGACCTGTATGCCCGCGAGGCGGGCGGGCGGGCGCTGGTCGAAGGTGGATGTCTCTCGGAAGACATCCCGTCCGGCTACTACGTGGATTTCACCACCCTGGCAAGCGATTACGGATGGGAGCGGGTTCCTTCCCTCTGGCGGTGGCGCTACTTCTGGCCCGACGTCCGCTGGGAGGTGTTCCAAAAGACCGACGGTATGACGTGGTGGGAATGTATGCTGGAGTTGTTTTCCCCCGAAGAGATCGAGGAGTACTTTGGCCCGCTCCCGCCGGAGTACGGGGATGGGGATTGATGCGTACGGAGGCCGGTCGGCGTCCGGCTCTGCTTTTGTTGACCGGTGCCCGTGGAGTGGGGAAGAGCACCGTGTGCCGGCGCACCGTAGAGCTGGCTCAGGAGCAGGGGCTGGTGTGTGGTGGCATCATTACCCTGAGGGGTGGGGAGGAGATGAGTACCCCTGTGGTGATGTTGACCGACGATATCCGCTACGTCCTCGACGTCCGCACGGGGGAACGCCGCCTGTTGACCCTTCCCCCGACTTCACCGACCGGGGCTTCTACTCCTTTTTCCCCTGTTCCCGTTTTGCAGGGGCGTTTTCGATTCGACGCGCATACGTTGGCCTGGGGGAGAAACGTCCTTTTGGAAGCGGCCTCCACTCCTCTCAATCTGCTGGTGGTGGATGAGTTAGGGCCTTTGGAGATTGAGCGGGGTCGAGGGTGGGCAGCGGTGATTGAGACATTGCCGCATACTCAGGCCCGAATGGCGTTGGTGGTGGTTCGTCCGGAATTGGTGGATCGGCTCATGGCTCGGTTACCGGAGTGGGTATGGTATCCCTGGACGGACGAGCGCCCCGTTGTCTGGGTCACGCGGGAGAACCGGGAGCGGCTGCCGGTGATGTTGGTGGCGGCGTTGATGTCAATGGCGGCGACGGAGGCGAAAGTAGAGGCGCAAGGGTGACTTCACTTCGATTTCCTTCAATTGCTTTTCACTAACCCCACATATTGATCGGTAACCCTCCCGCAGGTTATAGCCCCACATCAGGGCACAAAATGCCCCCAAACCGCTTCTGAACCTGCGGGAGGGTCAAAATGTCAGGTAGTGGGCAATTGCTTCAGTGCTGCTTGGAGTGTGCGCAATGGCAACAGAGCGCACTTGGATCGTACCGCCCCCAATGGAGCGCCTACCATTGCGAGCATATCTTCGTCTCTCAAGGCGGCCATCTCCGTCAGTGTCTTGCCAGTGAGCCATTCTGTTAGCATCGAAGCCGCGGCCATACTGATCACACAGCCTTGCCCGCTGAAACGTGCGGCTTGTACTCGCTTCTCTTCCTTTTCTTCCCCTAACTGAATGTCCAGGCGGACGACATCGCCACAAGTGGGATTGTCCAGTTGGGCGCTCAGATCCGCCCTTTCCAGTACTCCTTGATTGCGTGGGTTCCGGTAGTGATCGAGGATATGTTCGCGATATAGGTTTGTCATGCCATCTCCATTTGGTGTTACAGAAAATCCAGCAGGATGCTTTGCGCCTTGCGGATCCCAAAGACCAATCGGTTGACTTCCTCGCGCGTGTTATAGAGGTAGAAACTAGCCCGGGCCGTCGGGCCGACCCCCAGGGCGGTGTGCAGGGGTTCCGCACAGTGATATCCGGCACGGATGGCGATCCCTTCGTCGTTCAACACCTGGGAAAGGTCGTGGGGATGGATGCCCTCCACGAGGAACGATATCAGCGCACCGCGTTCTTCAGCCGGGGGGCCGATCATCCGCACGCCCGGCAGTTCCGAGAGTCGGTCCATCGCATAGGTGATCAGTTGACGGCCATGCGCCCAGATCGCTTCCATACCCACCGTGCTGAGGTAGTCCACTGCGGCCCCCAGGCCGATGGCCTGGACGATGGCCGGCGTGCCGGCTTCGAATTTGGCCGGAATTTCGGCCCAGGTCGCCTCCATCAGATTCACCCGCCTGATCATCTCTCCCCCGGTTAAGAATGGAGGCATCGTCTCGAGCAACTCCGGTCGTCCATAGAGCACTCCGATGCCTGTCGGGCCGCACATCTTGTGGCCGGAGAAGGCATAGAAATCCGCCCCCAGTTTCTGGGTGTCGATCGGCAAGTGGGGGATGCTCTGGGCCGCGTCCACCACCACGCGGGCGGCTGGCGCTTGGGCGCGGACACGGGCGACGATTTCCCGGATGGGATTCACGGTTCCTACCACGTTGGAGATGTGGGTACAGGCGACCAATTTGACCCGTTTATCCAACAGCCGTTCCAGTTCATCCAGGGCCAGCCGGCCCTCCGGCGTCACGGGGACGTGGTTCAACTCGGCACCGACGCTCCGGGCCAACATTTGCCAGGGCACCAGGTTGCTGTGATGTTCCATGGCAGTGACGACGATCCGGTCGCCCGGCAAGAGGTGCGGCCGTCCCCAACTGTACGCTACCAGGTTGATCGCCTCGGTTGCATTCCGGGTGAAGATCACCCCCCGTGGGTCGGGGGCGTTAATGAAGGCGGCGATGCGCTCGCGGGCCGCCTCGTATGCTGCTGTGGCTTCCTCGCTCAAAGTGTGGATTCCCCGGTGAACGTTGGCGTAGTGATTCCGATAGAATGTATCCATCGCCTCCAACACCTGGCGTGGTTTCTGTGACGAGGCGGCATTGTCGAGATAGGCTATCGGTTTGCCGTATACCTTACGTGTCATAATGGGGAAATCGGCGCGAATGGCCTCAACGTTGAAAGAGTTTGTTGTCATATCATACCTCCTCGCGGTAATCACGTTTCACGAGGGCTTTACGTCGGAAGAGCATAATGCCGCTCAAGCCCACGAGGCCCAGCGTTGCCAGAGTGACCCCCAGCCCGACCCGGAACCAGGGGGGATTGTAGTTCCAGACGACGGTGTGTTCGCCGGGGGGCACGCACACTGCCCGCAACAGATAGTCGGCGCGTTGCGCCGCCGCCGGTACGCCATCCACCGTTACCTCCCATCCGGGGTAGTCCACTTCACTGAAGATCAGCAGTCCTCCGCCACTCTGCACCTGCACCGCGATCCGATTCACCCGGTCCGTCTCGAACGTCACCTGGGCGGGACTCTCTGTCGAGGTGACCGTACAAGCAGGGTCGGTCGTCACCAATGCAGTCGTGTGCGGGTCGAAATCTGGGGCATGGATGCGATTCAGCGTGGCGGCATCATCCAGCACCTCCCAGGCCGTCGCCACCCAGGCGCGGGGCATAGCGTTGGGCCGCTCGTAGACGAAGGCGTCCGGCCCTGCCAGCAGCGTTGGGGGCGGCTCTTGATGGTCCCCGAACTCCAACGCCAATGGGGCGGCGATGTAGCCAGCGTTCAGCAGATCATAGGTGCGGGCCAACGGATCGGGCCGCGATGTGATGAACGTCTCGTAGCGCGCCAGTACCAGGGGGTCATACCCAAAGACGCTCCGCAGCCCCAGTGGCATCCCGCCGTTTTGGAACCAATCGTTCAGGCCCCACGGCAACACGCGCTTCGTCTGGGGGTCCGGCACGACGGTTTCCACTCCTCGCCAGAAGGCGCTTTCCTCCACGACTTTTGGCTCCACCAGCCCGTTGCCGAACGTCCACAGGTCGAGCAGCACCAACCCGATTGCCAGCCCGCTGTGTAGTCGCCCTTCTGTGCGAACGGCGTGCAGCAGGGCCAGGGACAGTCCCAGGAAGAACAAAAAAAGTGCCGTTTGGTTGGCCTGATGCCACAATCGGCCGGCGGCCGGATTGGAATCCCGCCCCCAGGCGAAGGCCGCGAACCCCAGCAGAACCAGGCCCAGCGCGCCGGCCACCCCGATGCGCACCCCTGGTCCCTTCAGGGGGGTGAGCAGATGGGTGATCGTTTGCTGTGGTGGATACCGTGTTTCGGTGTGGGGAGAAGTTAACCGGCTGGCGGTCAGGCCGGCCAGGGCGGCGGCTGCCAGGGTGAATAGGAAACCGGCCCGGGCCGGGGCACGGGTGGCGTTGAACAGGGGAACGAATCGGTAGAACAGACGATGCAACGCGCCGTATTGCCCCAGGGCGAGCAACAACGCCCCCAGCCCCAGGGTCACCAGAAATGGCTTCAGGCGGTGACGCAGCCGGCTCCCCAGGAACGCCAGTATCAGGGGTAACACGCCCACGTAGTAGATGTACTCGTCGTAGATGCCGTCCCCCCAGTAACCGGTGCGGAGCGGCTCCCCGAAGAAATTGGGGACGAACAGCGTCACCAGGTATCCCGGCGGCCAGGAGAAGCGGGCAGCAAAATCATAGCCCGGTGACTGGCGAGTCGAATGCCACACCATCTCCACGAGAGGAAAAAGCTGCACGGCAGCCAGCGCCAGACCGGTCAGTACCATCAAACTGACCAGTCCCAAAGGGGTCTTCAGGATGGGCGCCGATTGCTTTGTCTGCCAATGTTCCCATGTACAGAAAAGTGCGTACCCTGCCAGCCCCAAGGCCACGTAAAGAAAAGTCGCCGTGTGACCGGCCAGGATTGAAAGCCCCACGGGCACCCCTCCGACGACGGCTATCCACCCCGAACGGTGGTTGAGAGCAGCGCGGTAGGCCCACAGGATGACGGGCAGCCATGCGCCGGTGGTAATCACCCCCAGATGGCCGGCATAGACGCGCACGAAGACGTATCCACTGAACGCGAATGTGACCCCGGCCAGGAGTGCCCCGCTCTTCGTTGCTCCCTCGGATCGCAGCCAGGCGTAGGTCCCGATCCCGGCCAGCCAAACGTGCCCCACGATGATCCAACTCAATGCTCGCTCGACCGGCATAATCCAGGCCAACCAGGTGGGAGGGTAAAAGAGGGCTGGTTGGGGATTGGCGGCGAAGGGGAGGCCTGAGAACAGGTAAGGGTTCCACAAAGGAAACTCCCCTTGCCGCACTTCGGAGACGGCAAAGCGGAACCAATGGAGGAACATATTCGTCAGGTCGTTGCCCGCGATGACCTCGCCGGCCGGTAGCCACATAGCTTCCCAAAAGAAAGCCAGACAGCACACCATCAGCAAGATTGCAGGCCAGAGTATGTGACCGATGGAGGAGGCCCATCGTTTGAGAAACAGCAATGTTGTTTTCATACTCGTCATACCCGTTCCGTGCCTGCTCCCAACCTACAACTTACTCCACCTACCCCCGCCGCCGGAGGTCAGCTACAGCCGGTTACCATAGCAGTATATCACGAATGGGCTATCTCGCAAGAGGTTGAGTTGAGATCTTCGGTTGAGGATTACGACGGAGACGTGTTTGTGGTCGCTTTATCGTCGTCTGGAGTGTCATCTGGGGGAGATGGAGCTTCCGGTCTCGTGTGGTCTCGTACTCGGCCCACAACTTCCCATCCGTTAGTCTGTTCCTCAGTTGTTCCTGTTGGTCCTGTAGATCCTGTGGGTTCTGCAGACGATTCGGGCGAGAGTTGGGCTGACCGGGAGGGCTGTGCCAGGCGCTTCTTCTTTTGAGGGGGGAGGGCGGCCAGTGGCCTGGGCAACAATTGTTTGGGGAATGTGACTGAGCCGGTGGTGTGCATTTCCTCATCGGCTTGTGCTAGGTCTTCGAAGAACGTGATCCCCCCAACGACCAGACTGACGGTCGTGGCATGCAGCATAGCGAAGATCCACGCCTTGACCCATAGCCAGAGGTTGCCGCTCGGTGCTTCAGAAGGTGACTCCGCTGCAGGAGGGAGCTGGGAATGGGTGGTCGGGGCAGCACTTTCTGGTAGCTCCGACACTGGAGGGGATGACGGTGGCGGTGTGGAATTCGAAGCCGGTTTGGGCGAGGTACGGGATGAGCGCTTTGAATGGGAACCAAACCGCAGGTAAAAGGCAGCGATACCCGTAAAGGCCAGGAGGAGCAAGCCCAACAGCCCACTGCCCATCGCAATGGCCCATATAAGCGTGTCATTCATCGCTTGATTCCTTCCGTTTGCCGGACGATTACACGTATCTGCCCCATTGTCGGGGCGCAAAGTGACCCAAAACGATCTCCGAACCTGTGGGATGGGCAAGATATCGGGTAGTGAGGTGTCGGATACAGGGCCAGTATAACCCAGATGTGCTTGGAAGTCAATTGGGAATGTTCCCATTGGACATCGCCTGGCGGTTATGGAATGAACACGAAAGGGTTATTTACGAGTGTGAGATATTGATGTATAATGTAGTTTGAATCTCGACGCACGACAAATTCGCTCAATGTCAATAAACGAACGGCGATGCTCAACAGAGAGGTTTGATTAGGGTACGTTTCATTTCAGTTGGAAAGTGGGCAACCCTCCCGCAGGTTCCGCATCGGCCAAGCCTGTATGAACCTGCGGGGGGGCTTACCCCACGAATCCACGTTGGCCCATTTTACTTTTCTCCGTAACCGCTTCGGTGAGATAACCATCCTCTTACTCCGGCGGCCGGCATTGCTCAACCATTACTTCTTCTCCCGACGAGTGAGAGGAGAGGAAAATACGCTATCAGGATGGTGGAGCAAGGCTTGACGGCTATTTTGCTCTTCAGACGTAACTGCTCAGGATACTTCTTTGGCGATTGAAATCGCCTCCAGAGGGCTTGCAGCCGAGCGTTCACCTGCGTGGACAGGCGCGTCCACGCAGGTGGACAGCCAGCTTTAGCCTCTCGGTCGCGGTTTCAACCGTCAGTCTGAGTAGTTCGACAATGGCACATTGACCTCTTTGTTCGCCGAAGGTCTCCTGACCGAGGCGGAACAGCCCTGTTTTAGCCCCAAAGTGGCTCGGTCAGGAGACCTCGCCCAACGTTAAGGGGCAAATCCGGCGTCATTAAGCGAATGTGCCATTGTCAAGGTAGTAACCTTCAGACTTGAATTAGGAGTTGGCCAATGGCATCTATTTTGATGTTGCTCATATTTTCTTGTATGCTACCGGCTGCCGTTTGGTTGTTGCGAAACGGTTTGCCACGCTCATCTTGTTTGCCTCGGAGAATGATACCTTTGCCATTGTCATCGAACAACTCCTCTGTATCGCTGCCTGATCCCCGCTGGTTACGGGGGGGCGGCGGGCGACCCGCTCGCCCCTCCGGTGGACCGAGGGGATGGACACGGCGCAGTTCCATTGTCTATCGGCTGGTCTCGTTGCTGACGGTGCTCTCGATGACGCTTTCGGCTGCGCTCCCATTGGTTCTCCCTGCGGAGGTGATGGCGGCTCCGCTTCCTTCCGGTTCTGACAGGCTGCGTTCTCCCGGTGCGATAAACGAAGGTGGCGACGATGGCGGCCCCGATGCGTCTTCGCTTCTTCCGTCCTGGTTCTCGCCGGTTGCTCGCCGACCGACTTCCGGCCGGTTCATCCCCCCGGCGCGCTCTTTGCAACGGGACGTCCCGGCAATGTTGCTCAACGTCGAGGTGACTGGACCGGCCGTTGCCAGTTTGGGGAGTCCTGTTGGGGCCGGCGAGGTCTACACCGTCGTGGTGCGCAACGATTCGGCCGACGTGGCCTATGGCATCTGGTTGACGGCTACCCATCCATCCTTTTTCATTCACGACAATGGTGACCAATTGATCTCTTCGACCGGCAGCATTTCCATCAACATTGCCGCCGCGTCGGGCGTCATCACCTGGACGCCGGTGACGACTTACAACTTGCAACCTGGCCGGGCTATCACGCTCAACTTCCGGCTGCGGGCGACTTGTGCGGCCCAATCCGGGCAGCGGCTAGTGGTCGGCCTGCGCTACAACGCCGACCCACCGCCGGCGCCCCCTACGGAGCTGAACACCGGTGCCATCAACATCACCACCGGCCGGGGCAACCTGGTGATTTGGAAGGAGCCGGCGCTCCAGAACCTGGGGACGCCTGACTTCGGCGAGCCGATCACCTGGACGGTCAAGGTGCAGAACACCGGATTGGGGGTGTTGTACGATGCGGTGGTCGAGGACGTGGGGGGCAGCGGAGTATCGTTGATCGGTGGGACGCTGAACCCCTCGACGACGATCTCGGCCCTGGGGGTCAACGAGGTGCAGACGTTTACCGTCGTTGGGGTGGTGGAAGCGTGCAACCTGGTCAACACGGCCCAGGCATATTGGCCGTGTGGCAACTCGGAGGGGGACGCCACTATCACCAATCCGGTTGAATCCACGGCCAGCGTTCTCTTCAATCCCCAGGTGCCAAACGTTCACTTGCAGGTCTCGTCGCCGATCACCTGCCCGTACTGCGACCCGGTGACCCGCACTGTACAAGTCACTATCACCAACAGCGGTGGGCCGGCCGGCCATTTGCGCCTGGATTCAACCTTCGAGAGTGATGAGTTTTGGA
Source organism: uncultured Anaerolineales bacterium (assembly GCA_964643875.1). GTDB lineage: Bacteria > Chloroflexota > Anaerolineae > B4-G1 > B4-G1 > CAZXVB01. Next base: position 10,144 of record CAZXVB010000020.1, read on the forward strand.
GCATCGTGCCCGGCTCGCTGAGCGCGGATTGGGTGTACACACCGTCCACCGGTATGTTCGGCTATACCGGCGGTGTGCCTAGCGGTACGATCCCCGACGGCAGCCTGGGGGAGGTGGTCATCCTCGCTTTCGACGTCTTTCCCCAGTCCCCGCCGATCTGCGCCGATGGGAGCGGGGATGTGGCTTTTTTGCCTTTGTACGAGGACGTTTGTAGCCACGAGCCTTTTACCGGCACGCCGGGGAGCCTGGTGTACGACTATGGCGGCGATCAGGCCACTACGTTAGCGGTCACCAAAGATGGACTGACTGTCGTAGCTAGTGGAGACGTCTTTTCCTACCAGGTGACTCTTTTCGGGCAGAACCCGGCCAATATCAGTGGGACGTTGGATCTGAGTGACCAGTTGCCCTCTGAGTTCGAGATCGTCGGTCCGGTTGTGGCTTCCAATGGCGTGACCAATACCGCTGGCCAGACCCTTACGTGGCAACTTGACCCGGCCACACTCTCGAACCCGTTCACGGAGACGCTCATCTATTGGGTGCGGGCGATCACGCAGACGGGGGGTGTGTGCGGTGCCGGCCAAATCGTCGAGAACGACGTGCAGGCGGCAGCGCAGCCTCTTTGCCCCGGATGCCTTCCCATCACCGCCACGGCCAACGTGGAGACGGCCATTCAGAACAACGAAGGGATCTCCCCCGCCAACACCAGTTCCGGCGTCTACGAGGCATGTGGGGATGGATTCGTGATTGGCAACCGGTACGCGATCACTGACGCGACTGTGGTCACCTGGACGGGAGCGGTCTTCACCGAGGCCCTGGGAAGCGACATCGGGGGTGAGGGAGCGCTGTCCGGTGACGGACTGATCTATCGAGTCGGTTCCCTCTCCGTCACTGTCAACGGCGTGGACTATACTTCGTTCGTCACCATCGTGGTGACGAACCCCTACCTCCAGTTGGATCTCAGCGGCCTCCAGGCGGCTGGTGCCCCGACCCAGAACCTCACGCTGCGGATCACCTATACGCTGGACATTCCCGAAAATGCGCTGAATGGCGCCGTCACCCAGACGTTCCACGATTGGACGGAACTGTTCTTGCCGGGGGTCAGTGACGACGAAGTGTGTGCCGGCAACGACTCCTTCAACCAGGTGCTGGTGTTGACCATCAGTCGGGGGGACTTGTCGGTCGAGCTATCCCCGCGCGTCCTGAATCGTTGTCGGGCCAACCGGGCGGTCATCACCGTGCGCGATAATCAGCCCAACCGGTTGACCGATCACGTGGTAGTGACCTTCACGGCTTCCTCGGCCGAGATCCTCTCGGCCCGGAATTTTACCACCACCGGCAATCTGCCCTCCATCTCGGCCATCACCGTGACGACCGATGCCGACATCGGTGGGGGACTGGGCATCATCACCTTTACCTTACCGCCGGCTTACGACCCGACGGGCGATGGTACGGTGGAGTTCGATGTTGACGTTGGTTGTAGCGGTACGTCCGTCTGGCGGGCCGGGATCGCTTTCCAGAGTCGGTGTAACGTGGCACACAGCCACACGACCGACCTGGATCACATCTACAACGCTGCTAATCTGCTGCTCTTTGCCACACCCATTCGGTACACGGTGCGGGAAAAAGAGGTGTTGTGGAAATTCTTTGTGATCAACAATGGCAACTTGACGGCCACCAACGTCGTGGTGGAAAACGACGTGACCGGCCTGGCGGTGAACGACTACGCGGCCGACGGGCCGGGTATCTCGCTCAGCAGCACGCTGCCGATCACCGATGATGTAGTCACCTTCCTGGTGGACGAGATTGGCCCTAATGAGCAGCGGGCCGTCACTGTGACGGCTGACGTCATCCGCTGTCACCCGCTATATGTTACTATCACCGCCCGCCTGGAGTGTCTGGGTGTGACCTGCCAGGAGCGGCAGGCGGAGATCTCGTTCGATACGCCCGACCCATATCTGTTGACCAACAATGGCGAGACGGCCGATCTGCCGATGTGCGACGTGGGGAACGTGATCTTTACGGTCAAGAACGCCTCGCCCGATGTGACCCTGTATCGGTTGGACATCACCGAGACGTTGCGCAATCTTTTGCCTGTGCCGGGAGCGCCGATCACGGTGGTGATCGAGGATGATCAGCACACGACCATTGCCTCGACGATTGGCTTTACGCCCACCTTAGTCTATTCGGGGACGGATCTGTTCTTGACCTGGCGAGCTGCAGGTGCCCCCACCGAGGTCTATACCTGGTTCAACGCTTTGCCGCCGCTGTACATCGTCCGCATCTACGTGCCGGTCAACACGACCTGTGACCCACCCAATACCCCTCAATCCTTTGCCCAGGCAGCCGCTCTTGGGCCGTGTGGCAATCATTTGGGATATACGGAGGATGCCCTCACGCTTCGCACCCTCAAACCGGATATGACGGTGCTCAAGCAGGGACGTGCGCCCAACGGCAGTTGGGGCAAGACGATCTACGCCACGCCTGGTCAGACGGTCACCTGGCGACTCGAGGTGGACAATCGAAACACCGGGCGCTCCTACGTGGCGCATAACGTCGTGCTGACCGATACCTGGCCGGACACGTTCGGCTTTATAACCGCCACGCTGGATTTCACGCCGACCATCAATCTGCTCCAACGGACGATTACGTGGACCATCGGCGATGTCTATCCCCAGGCGGACCCGTTGGTCTTCTTGATCACCGGCACGGTGAACGCGCCGCTTGGTGCTTGTGCTGCTGGTTCGATCAACCACACCCGTCTTACGTTTGGCTGTGGTGATGGATGTACCAGTGAGATCGTGCCGATAGATACCGCTCAATTGGAGAGCAACCCCGACCTGCGAGTATCCATTGAGCCGATTCCCATTCAAGCTTGCTCTGGGGATGTTCCGATCCGCATTCGCAACTACGGGGCTATGGCTTACTCCACGGTGTTGACCATCACTATGCCACCCGGTTACCTGTACGATGGCTACACCGCTGGGTTGACCCCCACGCAGGTCGTGAGCACCGACCTGACGGCCCCCGTTTTCAAGTGGGATGAGATCCCCGGCCGACCGGGGTCGAGCGATTCGCCCTATGAGTTCCTGTTGACGCTCCATCTCCGCAGTAGCGGCACATCCGGCGGCTGCCCGATGTGGACCCCCCAGTCAGTGACGGCCACACTCAGCTTCGACAACCACCCTGTTTGTAACACGCCGGGGCCATGGACGGAGGAGGATAGCGACCCCTTGACGGTGCGTTCCCCCGATCTGCGCATCTCGAAGACTCCCCGTACCCAATCGGTGGACGTGGGAGAAGCAGTCACCTGGACCATTGTGATAACCAACGTGGGGGATGGCATCGCCGAGAACGTCGTGGTCACCGACGTGGTTGGCTCCAACTATCGGAACGTGACTGCTACGGTAGGCTCCGATGGCTCTCCGCCCGTCGTCGTTGGGCATACGGTCACCTGGGCACTTTCGACGACGATCGCTGCCTCTAGTGGTGTCTGGAGTGCTCAAGTCATGGCGGTGCTTTCCAATACCGGCGGCAATCAGAATGTCGTCACGGCCACCGCAGGTTGTGCCGCCGGTTGTACGACGGCGGTCGTGACCGATACGGCGTATGCTACCCTGTTGGAGGAGTTACACAAATATCCGCGCATTCAGACCGGGACGATCGGTAGTTTAACGGTCTTCACATTCTCGACCTTCCTCTCGGATCAGGACACGGTCTACGAGGAGTTGATCATCACGGACACGCTGCCGACCGGCTTGGGATACGTTGCCTCGATGTTGACCGTTACTTACGACGGCGATCAGCCCCCTGGCACTACCATCGTCACCGATACCCCTACTGTCTTGGGCGGCACATATCCCAGCGGTCCGGTGGTGTGGGCGTTGGGCGATCTATCCGGCACAGTGGAGATTGACGGGGTTATCACCGCCGTGATCCAGTCCATTTCCTCCAACTATGACGGCCTCCGCCTGCTCAACGATTTGCGGATGAGCTATACCGATGATGGTCAGCCCTACATCTATACGGACACGTCCCCTGTGGACGTGCTGGAGCCGATTGTGCACATCGGCAAGACGTATGTCACGCCGCGTGGTTGTGAGGCTTTGCTGCTAGGGGATAATTTCAACGATGGCGATGCCGGCGGATGGGATGAACGATTGTCCGGTTGGAGCGTTGTGGATGGGGTTTACCAGAATGCCGGCAACGGTTCCAATCGACGCTCGTTTGCCGGGCAGTACGACTGGACCGATTACAGTTACTCGGCTATGATCCGCTCGTCGGATGATGACACGATTGGCCTCGTCTTCCGCGCACAGCCGGGCAGCTTGACAACCTATTACCGCTTTGTATGGAACCGACAGAACGGTTACCGGCGACTCGAACGGGTGGCCAACGATTCGGCCACGACGTTGGCTAGCGATAGCGTGCGTTATGAGCAGAATCGTTGGTATCACATCGAGATCCGTGCCGAGGGAAGCCGTTTGCGGGTGTTCGTGGACGGGGAACAGATATTCGACGTAACCGATACGGCTTTTGCTTCCGGTCGGGTGGGTGTATATTCGCGATACAACGACGGTGCCTATTTCGATGACATTCTCGTTACCCGCTTGGACGATATGGCGTGCACTGTCGGGGCTAGTGACTTGGTGACTTACACGCTCATCATCTCCAATCAGGGCCATCTACCGGCCTACGATCTGGTAGTCACCGATGCCCTGCCCACTGGGCTGAGTTTGTACGATTACGATTTCATCAGTGATGACCCGAACACCATCACGACCACCGAGCCGACCCCGATCCCCGGCGCAACTGGAGACTTGGTGTGGAACTTCGACCAGCTCACTCCCACTGCGCCCTTCAGCCCGCTGAACCACACCGCCATTACGATGACCGTCGTGCTGCGGGTGGCAGATTGGATCGCGGCCAACACGGTGTTGCCCAACCAGGCTTTCCTGGCCTACGATGCCTGGCCGGGTGCAGGGCAGCCGACCACTGTCACCCGTGAGTACAGCGGCGGATCCCATTCGACTGCTATCCGCACGCTGAACGGTGGTCTCACCAAGACGGTTGCTTTCAGTCCGCCGCCGACGGCCACGTTGGGCACGCTTGTCACGTACACGCTGATCGCTCCTTATCCGGTCATCAGCGCCACGCTGTACGATGTGGTGATCAGCGACACACTGGATAGTGGTCTCTTCATCGAGAGTGTCGCCTTCAGCGGCGGCACGGGCGGGCACGTCGGTTGGGCCGGGCGGATGGTTACGGCGACGTTCGCCAGCATTCCGCATCATACCAGCGCCTATATCACCGTCACGGCCCGCATCTCCGACAGCCTGGGAGCCAATGCCGGGACGGTCATCACCAATACCGGTGAGATGACCCATGCCACCGGCCCGTTGACGACCACGCCGCCGGTCAGCACCACGGTTGGCGAGCCGGCCCTGGCGCTAGACAAATGGTCAACCCCGCCGACGAGTCACACTGTCGGCGCGGGGGACCGGGTCACGTACACTGTGCTCATCACCAATGTCGGTGATGCTAGCGGCCCGGCCCCGGCCTACGACCTGGTCTTCACGGATACGCTGCCGGTCGGTATGCGTGACGGGACACCGCTCCTGTTGACCGTCACGCTCGATAGTGCGCCGGTTTCTTCGGCTCTGTACACGACTACCTACGACAGTAGCAGCGGCATTTACGCTATCGTTTTCACACCCACGTTTGCCTTTAGCCTGCCGGTGGGCAGTGTGTTGGGGATTGAGTACGTGGCACTGGTGGATGCAGACATCGCTGCGGGCATGGACCTGGCTAACGCCGCTCAAGCGGTCTGGTCTTCCCTGCCGGGGCCGGTGCCCGGCGACCGGGACTATGGCCCGGTGGAGGACGACGCCACGGTGCATACCGTGTTGCCCTCCATAGACAAAACTGTCACACCGAATACGGCGACATTGGGTAGCACTATCACCTACATCATCCGTGTGCCGGACCCGCCGATCACGGCGACGGTCTACAATGTCACTGTCACTGACCGGCTAGACGACCGCCTGCAATTGCACGGTGTTACTGACGGCCCCGATGGGAATGTCACCTTGGACGTGGCCGACAACCGCTTCACCGTGACTTACCCGTCCATCCCGCACGGGCAACAGCGTATCATCACTGTGACTGCCGTGCTCTCCGATCCGCTGGGGGCGCTGGCGGGCGACACGATCACTAATCAGGCTGTGCTGAGCCATGCCACTGGATATACCGTGAGTGGACAACCCACGTTTACTGCCACCGAGCCGGCGCTCACGCTGGTCAAGGTCTCGCCGGTGACCAGCCACACTGTCGGCGCGGAGCAGGTGATCACCTACACGTTGCGGATTACCAACTCCGATGCGGTCACGGCCAGCCCGGCCTACGACATCTTCATCACCGATACACTTCCAGCGGAGATCACGCTCATAGCGCCGATTCCAATCAGTTTGGAAATCGCCGGGCAGACTCTGAGCGAACCGGCGGACTTCACCCACCAATACCTCGGCAACCGACTGACCATAGACGTAGCTGACGGCATCTCCATTCCGGTCGGCGGTGTGTTAGAACTGGTCTACCGGGGGCGGGTGGCGGCCGACGCACCGGCCGGCCTGGATTTGACGAACGTGGCACAGGTCGCCTGGTCTTCCCTGCCGGGGCCGGTGCCCGGCGACCGGGACTATGGCCCGGTGGAGGACGACGCCACGGTGCATCTGGGCTACCCAGCCCTGACGTTGACCAAGACGATGGCCTCCGGCGTTATCTCGGCGGGCGGGCGGATAGTGTACACCCTGACCGTCGTCAACACCGGGTTGGTCAGTGCGACGGGGGTGCTGGTGACCGATACGGTTCCGCTGCACTCCACGTTTATCACAGCGACGATGCCCCATAGCGGTCCTACGCCTGATCCGAACGCCGGGAGCGTGGTCACATGGATGGTGGGCACGCTGGATATCGGTGCCTCTCGGACGGTGACGATGGTTGTACAGGTGGATACGCCACTCACTGATGGCACGTTGATCACCAATACGGCCTGGGTCACCAGCAATGAAGGCGTTACGGATACAGGGGAGGTGACGACGCCGGTGAGCGCCGATCACGTGCTGGAGTTGGTCAAGGTGGCCGATCCGACGGCGGTTCAGGCGGGCGAGCTGCTGACGTACACGCTG
>CAZXVB010000021.1:0-16804 GCA_964643875.1 uncultured Anaerolineales bacterium
GACCAGGTCCAGCGACTTCTGCACCACCTGGAATTGTTTGACCCCTTCCATTCCGAACATCGGACTAGCAAACCCACCCCAGACAGCACGTCCATCCCGCGTCTTGAACATATCTACACGCCGGCCCTGCACGATTTCCATCAGGGGCAACCCCCGGCCACAAGGGCAGTGGTCGCGAACGCTCCAGGCACCCATATCCCCGATGCTGTAGCGGATGAACGGCATACCGTGATTGTTCAAGTTGGTGACGATGATGTGCCCCGTCTCACCAGGCAAAGCCGGCTCTCTTGTCTCCAGATCGCGCACGATTTCGATGTAGTTGTTTTCGATGCTGGCATGGAGGCCGACGTGGGCCTCACACTCGCAGGCAACGCCACCCAGGTCGCGGGTCCCGTATCGGTTGAACATTCGACAACGGAAAGTCTCTTCGATGAACTGCCGTTGAGCCGGGTAAAGCACCTCGGCAGAGGAAAAGATGCCATCGAATGTGATGTCATGATAGTCCCGCTCGCGCACGAATTGCGCAAAGCGGTACAGACTAGAAGCGTAACCGAAGAGAATGCGAGGCCGTTGTCGTCGGACACGCACGGCAAAAGCGGCCATACTTTCCTCTGAGAGCACATATGCGTTAGTCAAGAAACGATTCAGTGCCCAATCCATCAAGCGCGTGCGCAGCGCTTGGGCTGTCTCAACCTCGAAATTGGCCCCCCAGATGTAGGCGTGGAGTTGACCAAACTGCCAGCCAGCCCAACCGAGATGGCGCAAGATATCGGCGGTGACGTAATCCCGGAAGTCGGTGTCCTGCATAAAGACCAGGGGATGGCCGGTGGAGCCACCGGTGGTCAAGCGGCTCATACGGGCGCGACGGACACTTTCTGTGGTCAGCAAGTCATCGAAATTTTCACGAATGGTGGCCTTGAAGAGAATAGGCAATTTCCCCAGGCTGGCGATGTCGGTCAAAATATCATCGGGAGAGAAACCAACCTGTTGGAAAATACGGCGGTAGTAAGGGACATACCGGTCAGCGTAAACAAGCAAGCGATGTAGCTTTTCCCGCTGCAATGCCAACAACTCATCGCGATTCAACCACTGGGTGCGGTTCAACTCATCCAGACGGTCCAGGATCCGCCGGCCGGTGAAGTGTTGGTAAGCTTTTATCGCTTGGCGACGGATGAAAGCGGAAATCTGCATTTCTCCACCTCCTCAGCGACTAATATTGTCTCCCAAACGGGCCAATTTCTCCAGGGAACCCGATCTGGCCATCGCTAGGTTCATCAGCCGATACATCAAGGGGGAATAGACAAAGTCGTAGGCCCCCACGTAATAGACCACTTCCCCGCCAAATCCACGCTTGAAGCGATAGACGCCCCACAGACCGCCCTTTTGCGCCTCCTCGTCCGGCAGGGGATGTCCCTCGTACAGATGAGCGCCAACCTCGGCAGGGATACCCCACACGTCGTAAGTGGTGCACCCCTGGGACTTGGCCCATCGGAGGCTTTCCCACATGAGCAGCTCGTTCGGCTTGAGCTTTTTGTGCCTCCCAGAGGAACCGCTGTGGAGTGTGGCGGCCCGGCAACCAAACCGGGCCGGCATGCGCATTGCCAGCACCTCACCTTCGTAGAGCGCCAAAAAGAGGCGTACATAACTGCCCGGAGCCAACGCCTCCCATTCCTGCCGATAGTACTCGCGGGAGCGGATGGAAAAGCCAGCTTGCCGAGCAGTAGATGCCAGCAGGTGATAGAAAGTGTCCAAGTCGGCGGCTTCTCCTGTGCGCACGGTGACGCCACGCCGTCCACTGTAGCGGATGTTGTAGCGGGTCGTCTTGTGCATCCGAGCGAGGATGTCGTCGAGAGAAGGGGTCAGGTCAATCAGCATGCTGCACTGTGGTTGGTTATCGAAGCGGCTACGGTGGAAACCATGGGCTTGCAACCACTGTACCACCTCCGGCGAATAGCGGAACGGTGGTTCGATGGTGAGCGCGATGGCCCGGTGGCGACGGGCTACAGCGTGCATCGCCTCCATCAACCGTTGGGCCACAGTTTCATCTTCGCCCTCACCTTCCCGGCGCAGGAGCGGTCCACGCGGGACATAGACAATGGAATTGATTTTCAAGGGCAACGGCTTGATCAACATCTGCACACCGGCGACCAGCCGCCCATCCCGCTCAAGCGTCAGACGGATCGCCTGCCAGCCCAACGCTTCCTTGAAGCGCCCCCATTCGTAGCTCTGCATCAACTCGAAGTCAGGCCATTGTGATTGGGATACAAACTCATTCCACCGTTCGGGAGGTGTGTCGAAAGATATCATCAATTCTGTCATCGTCTGCTTGTCAGTGTCTCCAGATAGATGTTATAGTTTTGTGATTATCGGCAAGTAGCAATTCCCCCTATGCACCAAACGGAACAGGACCGCATCGGCCGAGGTGGACGAAGCGCTACCGGTACAAGTCAGTACCACATTGCCGCTCACGCCAACTTCGAAGCGGAAAAGTCCCAGGCTGACCCATCTGGCATCCCGACCATCGTCCTGGTCCACGGTAAATACGTGCACTCCATCGGCATCGTTCACCGTGTACTGGGCGTCGTGCGCCCGCTCGCCGATGTCAGTCCAGCGGATGAACACCTCGTATGTCCCGGTTCGAGTCAGCGTCGGCGTCCAGGTCACCGTCGCTCCCGCCTCATCACTGTAGATGCTTGGCGTGCTCCAATACCCCTTGCCGGACGATTCGTTCCAGGTGCCGGTCACGAGGAAACCCGGGTCGCCATTGTCCACCACGACATTGTACACATCGTATGGGTCGCCGGCCGGCGTCCAGGCGTAGTTCACCTCCAAACTGTGGAGGATCGCGTCAATGAGATCATCCATCAAATCGGTGGTGAACGAGACATCGAGTTGATAATAGGCTCCATCCGGATCGAATTCCGGATCGGTAGGACGCAGGGAGATACCGGATTCTCGCAGGTAATTGACCTCCATCTGGAACGCATCCAACCCGTGCAACCAATTGGCGTGGCGTCCATAAACGTTGCTGCCGTGGTACATAATGGTCGAGTAGCCATTCAGGTAAGCCGTAGTCCAGTCATCGGTATTCCAACCGGTGACCCAGGCCGGTAGAACATGCCACACATCCTGGCCGGTTTGGGCCATTGTCTTGGAATTGGTGATGGCCGCCTGCGGCCAAACGGCGTCCGGCGTAGGCCAATCCTGACTATGGAAAAGTTGATAAGGGACGCTATCTTCTCCCCGCAAAGCTACCTCACCTCGGCGGTCATATAGCGCTTTCATCGTGTTGCTGTCGCTGCCCAGGTTCGTCACTGAGGCTATGAAGCCGATCTCGGCGATCCGATCCCATGGGCGGTTACCCAGGTCGGATGTCAGATGACCCGTGTGGGCGTTGATCAACAAAGCCATATCCGCTCCGTACTTGTCCTCGATCCGCGCGATCATCGCGTCCACCTGATCGTGAAACGCGAGGTATGCTCTCCTGGCTTCTTCATTGTCGGCATTGTATCCTTCTGGATGGCCGACCGGGCGATTGACGTTCACGTAATTGCGCTTGCCTTGCTGATAGACGACGTACGGCAAATGGCCGGTACGCTCGTAAATCCGCACCGCCAGGATTCGATAGAAGTAGTCCCGCAGAAGCGGATCATTGGAGAAGTCCTCACTGGCGTTCTTGAGATCCCCAACGGTCTTCCATCCCCCGTGGCCAACGGCGAACATCAACGGCATATCTCCATCGAACACCTCGATATAACTGGACGCATCATCGGCGGCCTGCGAAGTCATCCCGACACCGCCAACCGACAGAATAGTGACCGACGAAAGCAAACACACACAGACGAAAATTCGTTTGGCTATTTGTTGGGACACTAACCTAATTCCTCACATCCACTTGATAACGTTACCCGCTTTGCCAAAGGGGTTGGGAGAAAAGCGGAATTTGGACCACCCTAAGAAGTGAGTATGGGTGCAACGGCACAGAGTCTGAAAACCCAGCTTGGCGTGCAGGTTCAACGAAGGAAGGTTGTCCGTTCGAATCAGCGAGAGAGCACGGGTGAGACCTCCTGTTTGCCCCCATTCAAGCATCCATCCCAGGAGGGCACTCTGAACCCCCCGGCGGCGAAATTCAGGCCGCGTGAACAAGTCGAAGATGAACATATCACCTGACGATAGAGGTACATACGTGCGTTCCACCGCCGGTTCGACTTGCGTGGTAAACCATCCATAAGCAGCTAACTGGTCATCGCAGAGCGCGATCACACAAGAGCGTCCCCGTTCCAACAACGTGCGATACCACAACAACTCCGCCGGGGTCTTGTTCTTCAGCTCCGCGAAGCGCGACAGGTCGTCGGTTTCCATCAGGCGAATCGTCAGTGCCATTCTCGGTTCCAATCTCGTTATCAGCTCCAATGGCACGACTACGAGGAAATACTCTCCTCGAAAGAAAAACCACCCGATGACCGTCCGCAGCCATCGAGCGATGGCCGGCCGCAACCCGTGCGTAACCCGGACCCGTCGGAAGTCATCGAGTGAGTCCCGCAACCTGATTATTCTACGTCGAACCGACCCGCTCATTTGGCCCTTTGCCTCCATGCCGCCAACGCCCGATAAGCGGCGTAGCCCGCCTTGCCCAACGAGAGCCGGATCGGCGCATGGATGTACACGTTCCGTCCGTAACACACCAGTTCGCCGCCGAACTTGGCCTTGAAATCCCGCACACCGTACTCCTCGTCCGGGCGGCCCGCGCCGCCGAAATCGTAGACGCGGTAGCCGTGCTCTACGCTCCACTCCAGAATGCTCCACATCAGCAGCTCGTTGGGCACGTAGGCGCTATATGCGCGGTCCACACCGCCGTACCAACCATAGACGACGTCCTTGTACAACAACTCGACTGAGACAGCGACAGGGACATCCTCCACGCGGGCCAGTGTAAACCGCACCATGCCCCGTGGGTACAGCACGTCGAAGGCAGCTTCGAAGAGCGAACGGTCAGCCAGCGGGACGCGGGCAACGCGGTACGTTTGGCTCAAGAGCGCGTAGCAAGCAGCCACCCCGGCCCGCTCTCGCACCTCCTCGATGACGACAGCTCCTTTCCGCAAGCCGCGCCGGATGTTCTTGCGCGTGCGCCGGCCAATCCCTTGCATCACCTCATCCAAGGGGCGGTCGAGGGCGATCAAATAGTTCAAGTGATCCTCGTAGGCGAACCGCCGACCGGTCAGCACAGGTTGAATAGCACTTACATCCGCCAGATGACGCAATTCGGTAAAGAGAGGCCCCCACCCCACCCCTTCGACATATGCATCCAGCAGCCGGGCCAGGGCATCCCGGCCCTGGCCATCGGGGACGCACAGCAGACCGCCGTACGCGATTGCGCGGGTGGTCAGGAAACGCCATGGACCGCGACCGCCCGCCAGGGTGACCTGCACGGTTGGCAGCAGGGCCAACACCCGCTCACCGTCCACAGCCGCCCACAGGTCCGGACTATGCCCCGCCGTGCGGGCGAACACGTCGAACATCTCCGGTGTGTGAAAAATGTTCCCGGCCGGGTGCTGGTCCACGAAGCGACGCCATACGGCTTTATCGAGAGCGGTAGTGTCGAGAGCAGTAGAACGAACGATCTTCACCCTACGCGGCTCCTCTCAAGACTTGCGATACCCAACGCGCCCGTTGAAACGCGATCCAGCCATCCAGAGCGCCGACCATCATCTTGCCGAACGTCCACATCCCGTCAATGGACTCTACCTCCGTCCGTCGCAGCGTGTACAGATTTTGGCCGGGGCGATTGCTGCCGCTCAACGTGGTCACGGCGCAGGCATACCCGCTCTCCGCCACCAGACGCGCAATCCCGGCATCGAAGTCACGGAATGCGCCATACGGATAGGCGAAGGAAGTCACTGCCCGGCCAAGCTCTTCCTCCAGGCGAGCTTTGGAGGCGGCCACCTCCCGCCGGGCCTCCTCCAACGGGAGGCGTTTCAACGAGCGGTGGGATAGCGTGTGCGCCCCAATCGAAATCCCGTTGCGGCTCATCTCCCGCACCTGCTCCCAGGTCACGTACTCCCGGCCCGGCGGCGGGTTTCCCCGCCCCTCGATCCAGTCTGGAACTAAAAACAGCGTGGCCGGCAGGTTGTAAGCGCGCAGGATCGGATAGGCCGTCGTGTAAGTATTCCGCCAACCATCGTCGAAGGTGATGACCACCGAGCGTTCCGGCAACCCTCCTTCCCCTGTGAAAGCGGCGACCATCTGCTCCAGAGAGATCACGTGGTATCGCGCAGCCAGGAAACGCATCTGGGCCTCGAAAGCGGCCGGAGAGACGCTGTGCAGGTACGCAGGCGTTTCAGCGACGCTGTGGTACATCAGGATTCGCACCCGCTGGCCGCCGACCTGATCCCACAACCAGGCCAAGCCGGTGTAGTAGGTCGCTGCGGCCAACCCGCCCCGCATCCATTTCCGCACAACGTGCCCCCAGGGAGGAGGCAAGTGACGGATCTCGGCCCGGATGCGTTCCACTATCTCGCAAGGCGGAGAGATGTACGGCTCCAGGTGGATAGTTGGTAAACGTTCCAGTATCTCCGGCAACGCATCCAGGTCTCGACACCAAACCAGATACCCCTGGGCCGAAAGCGCCTCCAGGATGTCGGTTTGGTGGCCGTCTATGCACGTTGTGTTCTCGACGCTGATCAACGTTTTGCCCTTTCGCAGTACCTCCATCGTCGTTCCTAGTCCCCCATGCGCCACGACCACGCTCGCCCGCTCGTAGTACGGCTCCAGCGAAGGGGCGAAGCGAAAATAGGTGCAGTTTTGGGGAATGTACTCGCCGGTCCCGATCTGTATGACGACCGTCTCCGACAGTGTAGGGGCCAGTTCGTCCATTTTGACCACCAAGGGATCGAAATCGGAAGTGCCCACCGTGACGAAGATCACAACAACCTCCCGGCATATATGGCTTTGGGGTAGCGCTTCCACAAAGTTTCCCATTGGACGAAGAAAAGGTGCGCGACGCGATACATAATCCGGCCGGTAAGGGAAAGCGAATGCACCCGGGAGGCCGATTCTACGTGGATGACCTGTACCCCGGTCAGACGACCAAACACGGAGATCGGCACAGCAATGCCGGCTCCGACACTCAAGATCACCTGAGGGCGCACCCGCCACAGCACCATAAACTCCTGAAACAGGCAAAGGATAGATCGTCGCCAGTCAATCGAGCTTTTACCCCGAGGGATGTACGCCCGGTAGACCGGACCAGGAATCTCGATTTTCGCCTCCGACGTGCGATCATTCTGCGGCATCAGGTAGCTGTATTCGTATTCGTCGCCCAATAGTGCGACTAACTTGAGCATCTGGACGGTGTGCCCACCTTCTCCCAGGATCGCCAACACGCGCACTGCCATCGGAATGTATGTTACCTCCCTATTAGACGGGCCACATAGTCCCACCACGTCAAGGCGTCTATGTCGCCCGTGACGGCCATCGCACTGCCGGATCCCGCCGGCCAACGATCCAGACGCACCAGCGGCCAACCCGTCTCCTCGATTTGCGCCAGGAGCGCCCGTTCACTATCGTCATGTATCGTATCCGGATGAAGATAACAGGCATACCCGTCGCTTTCCGGGCTGATTTCAGCCACATACCCTATTTCCTGGAGCAAAGGTACCATACGCGAAGCGATGTCTGGAGAGAGACCCACGCAGGGCCGCCGGGGAGAATGAATTTCGAGTGTCGCCTCTCCTCCCTTCACCTTCTCCACTACTCCCGCTGCCCTGTCCAACGAACGGCTCCCGGTTCCCTCTCTCGATATCGAAAGGGTCAAGCCAGGAGGAGCGCCCTTGACAATGATTCGCCAGGTTCTGTCATCATCTGCAGCGCCTTTATACCCCTCGTCGTCAACGTCAAGTGGCTCCACCGTGACGACCGTCTCCGCCCGCGCCCGCCACCACGTGGCGATCTCGTCCAGCCGCGCCATCCAGACCGGCGGCGAGAGGGAGTGAGCCTGACTCAAAATGGAGACCAGTCCATCGGCGCACAGCGCGATGCGCTCCGGGTGCAATTGCAGGGTGAACAGTTCGCCCCGCCGGTACGTGTGCGACAAGATATACCCCCACACCTCGCGGAGCAGATCGGGGCCACCGTGTAACCGATCAATCAGGATCTCGTCGTCCGGCAACGACACTGGAATCTCGACCAAACCACCGACCAGGCGGGGCAGGGACAAGCGCTCGTCGGCGAACCACGGATCGTAGAACGCCATGGCCAGCCGATAGGCGTCCTGGATCGCGCGAGAGTGGGAGAATGAGGGAACGCTAACGACATCCCACGCGATGGGCTGATTGCTCACGTAGGAAAAGCCGGTCGCTTCGAGTGCCGTGTACAGGTCGCTGTTCCACTGTAAATAGGGGGAGCGGAATCCAGTCGGCTCAATGCCAACCTGTGCCAATATTTGCCGGGCACGGCGCAGGTGCGCGATTTGCTCATCCTCTGTGAACAGCGAATAGTCTACGTGAGTATATCCGTGCGCCGCAAACTCGATCCTTTGTTCTTGATCTTGTTCTTGATTTTGATAACGAGCGATGCCATCTGGGTGACGGGCCACAGCGACAGCCGTGATCGGGAAAGTTGCTCGGCCATCGAAGCGGCGCAACACATCCGCAAACCGGGCCAACGCCCGGTGCATCCGGGCCGGTGTCCATCCATAGCGACGCCCAATCGCCCCAATGCGGCTCAATGCCGCTGTCGGCCCTTTTGCCTTGGCTGCAAACCGAATGGGATTCGCCATACCTCTCTCCTTTGTCCCCCTGGTCAGTCAGGCCATCTACCACTCTCGTAACACGAGCAGCAGCCACGCCGACCAGCTATTCACGATGACCAGCGCCGGGCAATGGACCACCGGCGAATGGCCATCCGCGATCTCGGCCTCGTTCCACAGGGCCAACGTATCGCTGACCGCGACGCGGGTGACGTAACGCACCGTAATCTGAGGTAGATCGCCCATACTCCCCTGCCAATGGATCACTGAAGTGGATGTCGTGCTGCCCGTCGGGTGTGTGAGCCAGGCCGTTCCGTGGGTCGCCGTCAATGTCCCGCTCACATAGTCCAGGCCAAGGGGGAGCGTGTCCGTCAACACAACGGTGGCGCTCAAAGGGGTGCCGGTGTTCACGATCCGAATAGTGTACGTGACCTCCTCCCCGGCTTTCGCGGACACCGGCGAAGCCACCTTGACCGACTCCGACAGATCGAGCACATCAGTATACTCGAACGCACCGATATCCGGCCCCCATCCGGCATACGCCCAGGGACCTCGGTCGTTGAAGCCGGGGATCAGGCATCCGGCGTCAATCTCCGGGCTACCGTCCTGGAGGCTCAGATCCGGATTGAAACGTGTCCCATTCTCCGAAATCCCATGCAACTCCTGCCCTGTGTAGGCTTGAAAGTCGGATAGGTTCCGGTAGATGCCGTTCCCCTCCGGGCCACCGCTGTCGGACCAGCGGATAAAGCGGGTGTCCGTCAGCGTGCCGGCATTGTGCAAATTATCACAATCCAGGTCGTGATGCATAGTCACCAGCGACGTGGTCAGGTAGAAGGCCCGTCCCCGCACATACCACAAGTTGTTGCGTGTCACCAGCCCGGAAAAATACGGCCCGCTGGCGCTCTGGACTCCATTCCCTCCCATCGAAGTATCCGGGATGTAGATTGTATTGTGATAATAGTAGACACGTCCCACCCAATCCTCATCCGTTCCCACCTTAAAGGCGTAGTTGCTGAAATAACCGTCTATATCGCCGTTGGCTGCTGTACGCCCCTGGGGATCGTCCCCTCCCTCAATCACATTGCGAAAGATGTAAACCGGCCCGGAGTTCCAATAATCCCCGGTGAACCAATCTTGATTCGAGATCCCGGAAGAACAGTATCGAATGCGGTTTCCCCACACGCGGATGTTGTACCCTGGTTGATCGTCAATCTCAATACCGTCATCCATACACTCCTCGATTACATTGTCGTAGACATCCGTGTCGTGGGACTGCCATCCGATATCAATCGCATCGTGTCCACATCCAAACGTGTTGCGTCGAATTACGTTACCTGGCCCGGCATAATTCACACGCACCCCCACAGAGTAGGCATAGTCGTACTGCATATCCCAGGTCCATCCACTATCGCGATAACCCCGTTCGTAAAAATGGTTGTCCTGAATCAAATTATCCCCACTGGCCGAGAGATCCCATCCTCCAATGCGGATGTGATACTTGCCGATCCCATGGAAGGTGTTTCCCTCAATGATGTTGTGATCGGCCCCCTGTTCCCCCTTGAGATAGATGCCATACCAGCCGTAGTAACGAAACTCCAGGTTGCGAATGCGGACGTAATCCGCCCCATCCAGCGTGATACCAATCGCCCAACGCGAGACATGCATCTCGTTCCCGCTCTCATCCGGATCGTCACCAGCATATGTCGTCACATAGAGGCGACCATTGTAATCGTAATACGCTTTGCCCGGCAAGGCGTCCAGGAAACGGCTCCACTCGCCACTCCCCTGATAAAGCAGGTAGCGCACATCGTCGCCCTCCCGCTGCTCGCCAACGTAATGGGGCAAGTTGAAGGGCGCGCTCTCGACATCCCCCCAGGGCAAATCGGCGTAGTAAATGTCACCCTGGAAATGATGCCAGTTGTCCACCCCCGGATCGTTCAGGTCCGGGTCGGAGCCGTCCAGAACGACATGCGCCCCCGGCTCGGCTTCGATAGTGAGGTAATGCCCCGGCGCACCTGAATCGTCAGCTTCCAAACGGACGCTCGTGTGGTAGACACCTGCTCGCAAGCGGATTGTGTCGCCGGGGGAAGCTGCTTCAATGACCGTTTGCAAATCTCCATCGTCCGGCACGTACATGATGTTTCCCCCGCTGCCCACATCCGGGTAATCGGGGCGCGTGCGAATGCTCCCGCTAACCGTAGCAGGCGCTACCCCATCCGGGTCGGTGTACTGCACTTCGATCTGGTACTCCGTCCCCGGTGAAAGGTAGACCAGGCTGACCCGCCACTCGCGGAGGTAGCGGTCCGCGTACATCTCCGGCCCGGTGCGCCAAGTCAGCGTGCCAGCCCGTCGGTAGCGGATTATAGCCTGGTTGTTATGGTTGTCATCTCCGGTGTACGGGGCGACGATCCCTACTGATTCGATGGTGGCGTGTATGGATAGCGGCTCCGGGGCCGTTGCCGTATCCAGAGGAGCGGCCACAGCACTTCCCCCCCCTACCAGCAGAAGTGTAGCCAGTGCCAGCAGTCGAAATACCTTCACGAAACGCTCCCTTCCGCGAGTAACACGCGCAGACATTCAACCTGTTCCTCCCATCGGCGGCGGGCGATTCGTCGAAAGGCGCTCATCTCCTGCCGGAAGCGATGATGTTCCCGGCGCATCCTCTCTACCCCGGCACAGATATTGTCCGCCGTATTCGCCACGTGCACCGTTCCCCGAGGAAAAAATTCCCGCAGAAACGGCCAGTCGGAGGTAATCAGTGGACGGCACAACGAGACCGCTTCACATCCTCCCAATTGTAAAGTATGATTTCGGGTTGTCAACACCATTACTGCGTCGGCCGCCCGCAACAGACCGACATAGCGGGCGTCCGGCAAGAAACCGGTGCAAATCACGTTGGGAGGCAACTTCTCGAAGAAACTCCGGGGATATCGGCTCCCGTCCCCGGTGATGTAGAAATGTACGTCCGGCAGGCGAGCGGCCGCCCCTACCACTGCTTCCAGGGGTTCATCCGGGGAGAAGGTGCTCACCACAGCAACGTGGAACGCCGCTGTCTCCGCCAGCGGAAACGGCTCGCCCGTCGGCAGCTCCAAAAACGGGTCCCCCATCACCAAGGCGTGCGCCCCCCATGATGCGACGACTTCAGCCCAATGCTGGTTGGTGACGATGTTGGTCACAGCCCGCCGGGCGACGAACCGTTGCACTGGCGCCGCCCAATCCCACACCTGTGCAAAGGCCGCGCTGTGATGATCCAGCACAAAACGGGCCGCTGTCACTCGATGGTAAAGATAGACCACCAGGCCACATACAAAGGGCGGGTTTTGGGCGTAGACGACAGAGGGACGCTCGGCAAATAACACCCGCAGTGTGCGCACAGCCTGCAAGAAGTACCGCAGGGGTGCGTAGAGAGCGCCTTTGGTCGGGAAGTTGTAGATGCAATACAACCGTCCGCCCAACGCTCTGGCGAATACCTCCCCCCGGCGACTGTGCGGCCACCAGGCGACAAAAGCCCAAGTCTCGCTATCGCTCACGCGTCCGCCCCCCATCCCGGCAGATACTTTTCAAACAAAGCAGCCAGCGCGTCCACGTTCCGGCGGAGATTGAACTCGGCAATCACCTTTTGCCGCCCGGCCTTCCCCAGGCGGTCGCGCAGGACAGCATCCATCAGCAACCGTTGTAACGCATCGGCCAGGGCAAGCGCGTCTTTCTGCGGCGTCAACAGACCACTCTGTCCATCCTCGATCAACTCCGGGATGCCGGAGATGGTAGTGGAGACGACCGGGACTTCCATCGCCATCGCCTCCATCAGAGAGACCGGTATCCCGTCCATATCCCCGTCAGGGGCTGTAACACAGGGCAGTGTGAAGACATCGGCCCGGGCCAGGTGCTCCCGCAACCGCTCCTGTGGCAGCGCCCCCGTCGTTTCGACCTGATCTGCCAGACCGTACTGCACGATCAACCGTTCCACCAGCGGCCTCTGCGGGCCGTCTCCGATGATGGTGCAGCGAAAGGCTATGCCCCGCTCGGCCAACAGTCGGCAGGCTTCCACCAGGATCGGGGCACCCTTCCGCTCGCTCAACTGCGCCACGAACAGGATGTGCGGGACCTCATTACGAGGGCGGGGCGCTGGGGCGAAATCCTCTGTAGAAAGGCCGCAATGGACAACGTGTATCTTATCCGCTAGACCATCGGCAGGGACCAGGCGCAGCAGAAAGCGACGGCTGAACTCGGAGATGGCGACGATGAAGCGGGCCTCACGCACCTTCTCAGCCAACAGGATCCGGTCACTAAAGAAGATGTTGTGGGCCGTGAAGCTGAATGAGACGCCCAGCAAACGCGCCAGGACCAGGGCCACCGTGGCCGCGTTGATGGTGAAATGGGCATGGATGTGCCCCACGTTGCGGCGCTCCATTTCCGGCCCCAGGTAGACCGCCTCGCAAAAGTGGAACAACGTCCGCAGGCGGTTGTGGCCGCTTTCCCCCCGGCGCGTCAGGACGAATAACAGGGTGTGCCAATATCGCCAGGGACGCGTCCACATATACCGAAGATGAGCGACCAGAAAGCGCAGCCAGGAGACGGGAAATACATATGCGCTGCGGGCGACCAGGTGGATGGCCTCCTCCGAAAGCCGCGCCGGGTCCGGTCGCCAGATGGCACAGGTAACTACATCGAAGCCCTGGCTTTCCAACGCCTCTACTTCGCGGTAGACGAACGTCTGGGTAAGCGCCGGGAAAGTCTGGGCGATGTACGCGATGGGACGTTTGGACCGTTCGGATCGTTTGGACATAAGCATCAAGTCACCTTGAAGACACCACACCTACAGCGACGCCCCCACAGCGCGAAAGGCCATCTCCACAGTCAGGACGCGGCTTAACAATGTCTCCTGGTCGAATTCCGGGCTGTGCGCCCAGGCAACGAAATCCGTCAGTCTTTCAGCGTCGTATAGCGCCCCGGAGTGCATATGGTCAGGGTCCAGAAGCCGCTCCTGGGCCAGACTTTCCAGCGTCTCCCGTCGCCAGCGGGCCAACGGATACCCAGCGAACTCGTCGCGGGCCGGTGGCAACACGCTCCGCCCCAACACTGCCTGTGACGCCTTGCGCACCAACTGCTTCCCGATGGCGGACCAGTAGGGAGTGAATTCGCGCCAGTTGCTCAACCGCATCGGGAGGGCCGGCCCACCGTCCGTCGTCTCGAAAGCGGCCAGGTGGGGAGCGACCCGTTCCATCAGCGACCGGACCAGACGGCTGTGCTGACGCCATCGGAAATGTGTGGAGATCGCGCCGGTCACGCTCTCTCGAAAATCCAGCGGCGCAATCGCTCGTTGCATCCCCATCACCGCCGACAGATGTCCGCCGGTCAGGCCGGTGACTTTGTAAGCAAAGATCGCGTCCAACTTGACCGTGTTGGGCCAATCGGCGTACCGGTCGCCGACCGACCGCAGCAGGGCTTTCAGTTGTTCCCGAATCCACGCTATCCGGCCGGGGTCTCGAAAGAGAGCCGGATTCGAGAGCGACATCACCCGGTAAGCGAGCAGACGGTCATAGTTCACCACCGGCGTCCGGCCGACATTCAGGAACTCCTGTTTCCAGATTGTGCCACGCCAGAGTTCGCCCCCCAACCCCCAGATCGAGGTGGGGTACACCTGCGCCCGCTGCGCCTGATCCCAGAGGACAGCGCTGAGTTTGAAGACATCCACGTGCCCATCCCCCTTGCCTAGCGCACGGGATAGCCAGCCATACCGCTCCCGGCCCCACGTCTCCGGCAAGATATGGTGGTGGTACTCCCACCCCAGTGTACGGGCAATGTGGGACGATATGCACACGTCGGGGGAATCCGGCGGTCCCTGGCAACTGGCTCGGAAGGGAATCCCCACGTGATCCATCATCATCGTGACCAGGCGGGAATCGAACCCCCCGGTGAGGTCCGCCCAAGGCCGCCCCTCCCGCGCCAGGTGTCGGTGGGTCAGCCGGGAGATGAGGGCCAAAGCGTAGTCCACGGACTCATCCAGGGAGAGCCGCAGGACGTCCTCGTCAACCACCGGCGACCAGTATACCGATTCGCGCCGGCCACCCGCCGTGATCTCCAGAACTGTGGCGGCGGGCAGGCGTTCCACCTCTTGCCAGAGCGTTGCCCGCCCGTAGACGCTGCCCACCGCCAGATAGAGATACACCCCGTACTCGGAAGGCGTCGCCTGCACGGCCTCGGCCACGGCCAACGCCGACGTCGCCACATAGGTGCGGCTCCCACGTCGTCCCAGGAACACCGATACCAACCCCAACGGCCCGGACACGACCAGCAACGTGTCCGCCGGTTTGTCGTACACCAGCAGGGCAAAATGGCCATCCAGACGCCGGAACGCCTCCTCACCCCGTCCTAGATAGGCGTTCAACAGAGAGGTCAAACTACCGCCGGGATCGTCCTCGCCTTCACCATCAAGCACAGTTCCTACCGCCAACAGCCACGATCCGCTGTGCTCGTCCACCGTGATGCCCCGATGTAAGCTGGAAGGGGTGTCGAATTTGGCCACGGCACACCGCGAGCCGAGGCCGGCAGCCTCCTGAACCGATTCAGGCCCTGCGCTCAGCTCTTTGTAACGGGCCACGGCATCCCGAAATGCCTCCCAATCCCGCGCCGGGATGGGGGCTTGCGAATCGAACATCAGCGCAAAGCCAGACATTGTTCCCTACCTCGCTCTATTCTCGTCTCCGCTTCACTACCCGACACATTGGTCGCTAACCATCCCGCAGGTTTACCCCACGAATCCACGTCGCCCCACTTGCGGGAGGGTCAAAACGTCGGGTAGGGTGGTCTTTGTAACAAGGCAGTGTATAGCGCCACGTATCGGTCGGCTGTACCGGCAATGGAGTATCTCTCCGCCACCGTCCGGGCGGCCCCTCGCCCCAGCCTCTCACGCAAGCCTTGGTCCGTGACCAGACGGCCGATGGCTGCCGCCAAGTCCTGTGGGTCATCTAGCCGGACCAACAAACCATCTTTCTCCGGCGTGATGATGTCGCTGTTCCCCGGAATATCCGTCGCGATACAGGGCAGACCGTGCGCCATCGCTTCTAGCAGAGCGTTCGACATCCCCTCCGACCGGGATGGCAGGATGAAGATGTCGCTTGCTGCCAGGAACGGAAACGGATCGTCCACCTGTCCCACGAATTCGACGCAGTTGGCTGAATCGCCGAGTAACTGTTCGGCCAGCGCCTCGAACTGAGCACGTCGCGTCCTGCTCCCCATCCCTACAAGCCGCAACCGCCATGACAGATGAGAGTACGCTTCACGCTCACAGACAAGTTGAAAAGCCTTCAGCAGGGTATCTACCCCCTTTTGAGGATGCAAACGCCCCACGAAGATCAGGTCCACAGTCCCCCCCACCCCATAGTCCGTCCTGGGACGAATGCGCTCCACCTCCACCCCGTTTGGGATGTGGACTATGCGCTCCGGTGAGACGCCAACCTCCTGCAATTCGGCAATCACTTGTGGATTCAAAGCCACAATCGCGTCGGCGTCTTTCAATTGCCGGAGCATCCACCGCGTTCCCCAGATGCTTCCCCCCTCCCCCTCACGCAGCCGTTTGATGTCCCCCCAAACCCCGCTGGCCATAGCACGTACCAATGTCCTCTTGTGCAGCACCCGGCCCGCCAGGGCGACGATCGGCGCACTGAACATCGCCGAGTGACAATGGATGAAATCGTACTCGTTTCTGTGGCCGAGCAGGTACAGGAAAAGAGTTAGCATATAGAGGTATTGACTCACCCGCCCCAGCCCCCGCAGGTTGAACATCCCCCAGGCGGTGAAATGCCGCCGGACAGGGACCCCGCCGATCACTTCGCGGCCTGGCTGTCCCCACTCCCACTGTCCGCTCAACACAGTGACGTCTACGCCGCGCTCGATTAGCCTTTGGGCCAACTTGAGCGCCTGCCGTTCCGCTCCACCAATCGGCTGGGAAGGGCAATAAAAGTAGCGCAATACGATCAGAACTCGCATCCCGGTTCATTCCTTCTGGAGTCTGGCAAATTTCAAAAGGCTTAATAATTTTTACATAGGACGCAGATT
>CAZXVB010000022.1:0-16474 GCA_964643875.1 uncultured Anaerolineales bacterium
TTCTGCCTTGAGCGCCACACTGATGACGGCCTGGGACGTACCGATGGACCCTCAGATGGTGATGTACGGCCATTGGGTCTGGCACGTCAAGGGGGATTTCTTTGGCATTCCCGTGCAGAACTATATCGGGTGGCTGGTGACGACGGGGGTGATCTACATAATCTATCGCCAGATTGAGTCCCGTTGGTCTCCCCGGCCATTGGGAGATGTACCCACCGGCTTTGCGCGAATGCCGATCTATTTGTACACCCTGTTGGCTGGCGGATACGTTCTGGGGTACGTGCTATTGCACCAGCCAGCGCTGGCGCTGACAGCCTTCTTCGCGATGGGAACGCCGTGCCTGATCGCCTGGTTGCGAGCCGAATCACCCCAGGCTTGAGAACAGAGTGAAAGGAGAACTATGAGGCCACGAATACAACTTTTAGCGAAAGAAACAATCGAGCGTGTCGTTGCCGAGGCGTATGAACTGTTGAGTGATCCTGGCGTACAGGTGCATTCGGAGCGAGCCTTGCGTCTGTTGGCAGAGCATGGCGCGGCAGTGGATTTCGAGGCGCAGGTAGCGCATATCCCGGCCGACCTGGCCCGGCAGGCAGTCGAGACCGCGCCGTCCTCGTTCTACCTCTACAACGCGGCTGGAGAGCCGGTTGTCCATTACGGCGGCGACGATGTCCAATTCGATCCTGGCTCGGCTGCTATCGAGATCATTGACTACGGCAGCACGAAATCCCGCCCACCGGTGACGGCGGATTGTGTCCGCTTCGTCAAGTTGACCGATGGATTGGATACCATAGATGCTGTGGCGACTTCTTTGGTGTGCGCCGATGTCCCTCAGCCCGTCGCAGATCTGTACCGACTCTATCTAGCGCTGCTATACACCGGAAAGCCAGTCGTCACCGGGGCGTTTGCCGTACAGACCTGGCACACGATGAAGGATCTGCTGGTGGCCGTGGCCGGGAGCGCCGAGGCCCTGGCCAAAAAGCCCCGTGCCGTGTTTGACGTTTGTCCATCCCCGCCCCTGCTGTGGTCTGAGATCACATGTGAGAATTTGATGGATTGCGCCCAATATCGCATACCGGCGGAGCTGGTCAGCATGCCCCTGACCGGCGCGACCGGCCCGGCGACGTTACTAGGGGCAGTCGTTCAGCATGCCGCTGAGTGTTTGAGCGGTGTCACGATCCATCAACTGGTGCAGCCGGGCGCTCCCATCGTGTGGGGTGGCTCTCCGTCGGCATTCGATATGCGCACCGGCACAACGCCGATGTCGGCCATCGAGACGATGATGATTGATTGTTCCTACGCCGAGGTGGGCAAGTACCTGGGTCTGCCTACGCATGCCTACATGGGGATGTCGGATGCCAAAATAGTGGATGCCCAATGCGGCTTCGAGTCCGGCATCGGCACAATCATGGCGGCATTGGCGGGCATCAATATGATCTCCGGGGCAGGTATGCTCGATTTCGAAAGTTGCTTCAGCCTGGAAAAGTTGGTGATCGACGCCGAGATCATCGGCATGGCCAGGCGGTTGTTGGAGGGGATGGTAGAGCGAGAAACCCCTCTGGCCGTGGAATTGATCCGCGCAGTGGGCCACGCGGGCAATTTCCTGCGTCATCCCCACACACGCCGCTGGTTCCGCAAAGAGCTATTCTTCCCCACGGAAGTGGTGGACCGGGACTTCCGGCGGGATTGGGAAGCCCAGGGTAGTCTGGATATCGTGGCCCGCGCAAACCAGCGCGTGAAGCAGATCCTCTTGGCATACGAGCGGCCGGAGTTGCCAGCCGAGACCAGTCGGGCGTTGGAGGAGATCACTTTACAGGCTTTGCGCTCCGCCGGTATGGACCATTTGCCGGACCGAGACTGAAGCCATTATGAATCGCCGTGTCCAATTACACTGCACGACGTTATAGGAGGAATTCGTATGGATGAGATCTTGACCCAGTTACAGGAAGCTGTCATCATCGGTGAACCTGAACAGGCGCTGGCGTTGGCCGAACAAACAATGGCTAGCGGGATTGCCCCTCTCACGGCCATCGAGGAGGCGCTCCAACCGGCGATGCAGACCGTCGGTGAAAAATACGAGACCGGCGAGTACTTCATCCCTGATCTGGTGATGGCAGCCGAGGCGATGAAGAGCGCGATGACAGTCTTCGAGCCGGCCCTGGCCGCACGCCACGAGGTGCGGCAGATGCTCGGCACGGTGGTAATCGGCACGATCGAAGGTGATATCCATGAAATCGGCAAGAGTCTGGTGGGGACGATGTTGAGCGCGGCCGGGTTCCAGGTCCACGACCTGGGGGTGGATGTGAGCGTCGAGTCGTTTGTCCAGAAGGCACAGGAGACTCAGGCGGATGTCGTAGGGGTCTCGGCGCTGTTGACAACCACGATGCTAAAACAAGAGGCCGTCGTCAAGGCGCTGGAAGAGGCCGGACTGCGGGAAAAGGTCAAGGTAATCGTTGGGGGCGCTCCGGCCAGCGCCGACTGGGCCGAGACCATCGGGGCGGATGGGTATGCCGAGAATGCCAATGAGGCTGTGGGGATGGTGAAACGCCTGTTGGGGGTGTAGCGATGGAGGATATTCTGACGCGGCTCCAAAATGGTCCGGTCATCGTGGCGGATGGAGCTATGGGGACAATGTTACAGGCAGCCGGCTTGCCCAGCGGTCTATCGCCGGAGGCGTGGTTGCTGGAGTCCCCTGCCCCTGTGGTGGATGTTCATCGGGCGTACATCGCCGCCGGGTCGGAGATGATCCTGTCGTGCACCTTTGGGGGCACGCGCCTGCGGTTGGAGCGGGCCGGCTTGGCAGAGCGTGTGGCCGATGTCAATCGGCAGGCGGTTGATATCGCTCGCCAGGCGGCCGCCGACCGGGCCTACGTAGCCGGTGACATCGGGCCGCTGGGGGAGTTGTTGGCTCCTCTTGGCAAGCTGAGCTACCAGGAGGCGGTGGATATCTTCGCCGAACAAGCCGCCGCACTGTCCGATGCAGGCGTGGATCTACTCTACGTGGAGACGATGTCAGCGCTGGAGGAGATGCGGGCGGCCCTCGAGGGCATCCAACAGACCGGCAGCGGTTTGCCGGTCTTTGCGACGTTCTCCTTCGACCGACATGGCCGTACCAATATGGGCGTCAAACCCGAGCTGGCGGCGGAAATGCTGCTGGAGATGGGAGCCACGGCCATCGGGGCCAACTGCGGCGCGACTCTGGAGATGACCGAGGGAGCCATCGCCAGGATGCACGCCTGCGCACCGGAGACCCCGCTAATCGCCAAGCCGAACGCCGGGATGCCCCATCTCGAAGGCCGTCAAGTCGTGTATGACGCCACACCGGCAGATATGGCCGCCTATGCCCGGAAGTTCGTCGCTCTGGGAGCGCGGGTGGTGGGCGGCTGCTGCGGCTCGACCCCCGAACACATCCGGGCCATCGCCGAAGCCGTAATGCCCCGGTAAGTCCGATGCGGGGCCGTGACAATACGCACCTGAGGCTGGCGTGGCCCCTGTGGATGTGGACCGGCGTGGGCCTGCTCGTCTGGTTGCTTTCCGGCTGTTGCAGCACGCCCACGCCCGGGCCTGCCACAGTCACACCGGAGCAGGTCGTCATCGAGCAGCCGGTGACGCCGATCCCCCTCACCGGTCCGCTGACCCGGCGCGACGCGGAGGTGTCGGGGCTGGCCTGGTACGGCGACGCGCTGATCATCCTGCCACAGTATCCGGACTTTTCCGGCCGGGAGTCCACCGCCGCGACTGAAGTAGAGAGCGACGGCTTGCTTTTCGCATTGTCCAGGGAGGAGATCGTGGCCTTTTTGGATGGTGTAGTCGCCGGCCCGTTGGAACCTCGTCCCATTCCATTGTATGCTCCTGGTCTGGAAGAGCGTATTCCCGGCTACCAGGGATATGAGGCCATCGCTTTAGCCGATGGGGGAAACAGAGAAGATGGGGCGCGCGTGTTCTTTACCATCGAGGCAGAGACAGATAGGCCTCAAGCGTATCTCCTCGCCGGTGAGATCGCCCCGGATTTGAGCGCTGTGACGGTGGACGTCTCTCGTTGGGCGGAAATTTCATCCCAGTCTGGGCTATCCAATCAATCCGAAGAGGCGCTGGTCGTTGTCCATACGGATATCGAGACTGACACGCTCAACCGGGTGGTCACGATTCATGAAGCGAATGGTCTGATCCCCAACCCGCAGCCGATGGCCCACATTTTTCGGGCCGACTTGAGCGTCGTAGGGACACTGCCGTTTCCCAACATCGAATATCGCGTTACCGACGCGACGGCGGTCAATGAGGAGAACCGCTTTTGGGTGATCAATTATTTCTATCCGGGGGATCACGATCTGGATACCGCCGACGACCCGCTGACCAAACGGTACGGTCAGGGCGCAACGCACGCCCGCCGGCGAACTGTGGAACGACTGGTCGAGCTTCAATATACTGAGACCGGCATCGTGCTGGTCGAGCGTCCGCCGCTCACGTTGGAACTGGGGGAGGAGAGCCGTAACTGGGAGGGCATTGCCCGGCTGGATGGGCGCGGCTTCCTGTTGATGACGGACAAATTCCCCTCAACGATATTGGTGTTCATTGCCGAGCCTGTAGTTGCATCACCGTAGGTGTAGCGAACAAGTAGATGCGATGAAACAACGATTAGCGTTCTACCCTGGCTGCCTGGTGCTCCAGCGCATGCCGGAATATGAATTGGCGACCCGTTCCGTGTTGCGGGCGTTGGGGATCGAGTTGGAGATCGTCCAGCGAGCGGCCTGCTGTGGCGCGCCGGTGGCTGAATCATTCACTGCTGACTGGTGGTATCTTTCGGCTTACAACCTGGCGCTGGTTGAGGCGATGGGGCATGACACGGTCGTTACGGTGTGTGGAAGTTGTACCAATGGCTTGACCCGGGCCTGGTTGGCCCTGCAAGACCCCCAAACGCGGGCGGAGGCCAATCGCCGACTGGCTACCCTGGGGCTGCGTGTGACCGGTCGGGTGCGTGTCCAACACGTGGTGCGCTTGCTGGACGAACACGCAGACGAGATCCGAGCGCGGGTGGTATCCCCTCTCTCTTTCCGGGTGGCCGTCACCAATCCTTGCCAGGTATTCCGCCCTGGAGATGTGATGGGACAGCCCGGTGAGGACCCTATGGCCCCGCAGGCAATGCGCCGATTGGTGGCCCTGACCGGGGCCGAGGTGGTCGAGTACGGTGGCGAGGACGAGTGTTGTGGGGCCACGCTCTACCTGGCAGCCCCAAACCTTTCCCTGGCAGCCGGTCGCCGTAAGCTGGAGATGACGTATACCCACGACGCCGACTTGCTACTTCAGGGATGCGGCAACAGTCAATTGCTCTTACGGCGCTTTCAACCCCTTCTCATTCGGGGAAAGCCGGCTCTGCGGCGGGAGGCGTTGCTCCTGCCACAGCTCATCGGCCTGGCGATAGGCTTGCCGGCGAACGATCTGGGTCTACGTGAGGGGGTTTACCGATGACACCGTTGGAGCACCCATCCGAGTGCATCCAGTGTGGAACCTGTGTCTCCGTCTGTCCGGTGGAAAAGGTCGGAGGGCACGCCATCGTCACGTTTCTGGCCGATCCGAGCGAGACGGATTTTTCAGCGTGGTTGTGTACCTCCTGTTGGCGTTGTCATCAGGCTTGCCCGGTGGGCGTGGACATCTACGGATTGATGATGGCCTGGCGGCGCCGTTCTCCGGCTCCCAGCGGCTATCTGGAGTCCTACGAGCGCCTGTTAGAAACCGGCCTGGCATTGCCGATTGCCCAGCAGACGCTGGATGAAATTCGAGCCTCCTGGGGTCTGGAAAGGGTGGTATTGCCCGTGCCGGAAGTGGTGCGGGTGTTGTTGAAAGTTCACCCGTGAGTGCTGTTGCGAAATGGCCAGGGGTTCGGCCAGGTCTCTGATCGCAGCCGGGGGCTTCGGTCGGAGACCTCGCCCAACCAAATGTCGCCAGGTCGTTTCGCCGGTAGGGGAATACCCCGTCTGGTAGGGGGCGTTCTTTAATGAACCCGCCTCCGCTGACGCTCCAGCAGGCGGGTGAGTTTGGCAACGATACGCTGACAGGAGAAACACACAAGGACAAGAAGGATGGAGAAGAAAGAACGGGTTGTGGTAGTGATGCCGGCCTACAACGCGGCCCGGACGCTGGAACGCACGTATCGGGACCTCCCGATGGATGTGATTGACCTTATCATCCTGGTGGACGATGTCAGTCAGGACGAGACGGTGGAGATCGCCCAGAAGTTGGGGTTGAAGACGGTAGTGCATATCCAGAACAAAGGCTATGGCGGCAATCAAAAGACCTGTTACCTGGAGGCGCTGCGGGATGGGGCCGACATCGTGGTGATGCTCCATCCCGATTATCAGTACGACTCGACTCGGGTGCCGGACTTGATCGCCCCGATTCTGCGCGGGGAAGCGGATATGATGCTGGGGTCGCGCTTCCTGGGGGGACAGGTGCGCTCCGGTGGGATGCCACTTTACAAGATCATCGCCAATCGCTTTCTTACCACCTGTGAGAATCTGGTGTTGGGATTGCGTCTTTCGGAGGCGCATACCGGCTTTCGGGCCTATCGGCGGGAAGTGTTGGAGACGATCCCGTTTCTGCTCAACTCCGACGATTTCGTCTTCGACAGCGAGGTCATCGCCGAGGCGGTCGCGTTTGGGTTTCGCATTGGAGAGATCGGGGTCCCCACCCGTTATTTTGAGGAAGCTTCCTCGGTCAATTTCCGTCGCAGTGTGGTCTATGGGTTCGCCACCCTGTGGGTCCTGGTGAAGTTTCTGTTGCATAAATGGAAATTGGTGCAGGTCCCTCAGTTCAGCCGAACTATGCGCGACGTGGTCAGTCGGTATCACCGGGAAGGGCTATTTCGGGATGAGTCGTAAGAACGACGAAGACAATACCGAGGGCCAAGCGATGGAAAAGCGGTGGTTGTTCGGCCTTGTATGTCTTTTCTTTCTGTTAGGCGTCGTCTACAGCGTGGCCGTGCCCTTGTTCGAGGCCCCCGATGAGCTTTGGCACTTTTCGTTCATACGCTTTCTGGCCGATGAGCGCCGCTTGCCGGTTCAGCCCACCGTCGGCAAGGATATGTGGCTTCGGGAGGCCGGCCAACCGCCGCTGTATTACCTGACACTGGCTCCCCTGGTGGCAGGGGTAGCTCACGCCGATTTCCCGGATTTCGTGCGCTTCAACGTGGCCCATCCGGCCATCACCGCCGGGGCGTCGGGGCGGGCGCCCAACGTCTTTATCCATACCCACTACGAGCAGTTTCCATATCGAGGGGCAGTGCTGGCCGTCCACCTGGCCCGTCTGGCGACGCTGGCGTGGGGAGCCGCCACGGTGGTCGGCGCGTATCTGCTGGCGCGTGAGGTCTGCCCACGCCGTCCGGCCATCGTGTGGATGACAGCCGGGGTCACGGCTTTCAACCCGGCCTTCGTCTACATCAGCAGCGCAGTCAACAACGATGCCTGCGCTGCTTGTTGTTGTACCTATGCCCTCTGGCTGGCTGTGAGGATGACGGTGAGAGATCGGTCTCGGCCGGTGGACGGGCTGATGTTGGGGGTCGTGACCGGCCTGGCTTTGCTGAGCAAAATGAGCGCTCTGGCGCTCCCGGCGCTGGCAGGGCTGGCGTTACTGTTGTATTGGCAGCAAAAGCGGCGCTTTCGCACCTTGCTGACGCTCAGCGGCTGGACATTTATCCCGATGGTGTCACTGGGCGGATGGTGGTATCTCCGCAACAGGCAGTTGTACGGAGACCCATTAGCGTGGGGCGTCTGGCTGGCCGACATCGGGGTCCACACCATCGGGCCGCTGGAGTTGGTACGTCAGTTCGGTCACGTGGCCACCTCTTTCTGGTCGCCATACGATGACCTGTTTCCCCCCGGAGTGTGGGGCGCGTTGGGGGCCTTGGCCGTGCTGGCCGTGATCGGGTGGCTGCGATTGATACGGCATCGGGAGATGCGGCAGGATATCCACGCCGCCGGATTGCTCTTGACAGAATTGTGGTTTCTGGTACTCTACGCTGGCCTGGTGCGATATATGTTGATGACGCCATCAGATGAGGGACGGTTGTTGTTCCCGGCGCTCCCGGCTTTCGCCCTGCTGTGGGCCTTGGGGCTGGAATCCGGCTTGCGGTCGGTGTGCCTGCGGTGGCGGAATGAGGCACTCGGCCTGGTGGGAGCCGGCCTGCTCGTGCTTGGGGCATGGACGCCAGCAGCGATTGCGGCCCGGTATGCCTGGCCGGTCGTAGACGCCACCTCGCCGGATGCGCTGGAGGCCGACGTGCGCTTTCGTGATGCCGCACTTCCCGCGCCCGACTCGCCGGTTATTTTGTGGGGCGCGGACGTGACGCCGGACGTGACGCCGGCGAGAGGAGAGGTCCAGGTGACACTGTTCTGGCGCGTCCAACAGCCTCCACCGGTGGACCTGCGGGCAGTGGTTCAATTGTGGACCTTGGGCGGTCGTCTGGTGGGGCAACGGGATACGATCCCGGCAGGGGAACGTTACCCTCCGGACCTGTGGCGGCCGGGGGATGTCGTGCGAGATACGTATTTCATCTCGATAGATGAGGGAAAAAAGGGGCCGGCGGTCTGCCAGGTGACAGTTGATCTTCGTTCTGGGGAGGAGCCCATTGGGAGTGTAACCACACCGCCCCTGTTGTGGTTGACGAGTCCGCCACTTACCGTCCCGACCGATTCTCTGCCGACGACCTACGTTCTAGGAGAACGGATCGAGTTGCTCGGCTATACCCTGACGCCAGCCACCTCTTCGGAAGGGGAAGTGAAAGGGTGGCGCCTCACGCTCTATTGGCGCATGCGTGTGGAGATGGATGGCGGCACGGAGCGGAACAAGCTTTACGGCGATGAGACCGTATTCGTGCATTTGGTGGGGGGGGATGGGACACTCCTGGCCCAGGGCGATGGCCCTCCGCTGGAAGGCGACTATCCTCCATTGTATTGGCTGCCTGGAGATGTGTTGGCCGATGCCCATCAGATGGCCTGGCCGGGCGATTTGCCGGTCGGTGCGCATTTCCTGGTTGGGATGTATCGGTTGACGAATGGGAGCCGTCTGCCGGTCTATACTATGAGAGGAATCCATGTTCCCGACGAAGCGATCGTCATTCCAGCGGATGAGTGAGTGGACAAGCAAGTGGGTAGGCAGGAGTAAGTACGTGAACCATAGGCTACAAACGCGAGCCGAGACGGTCTACCGATGGCTGGACCGCCTCACAGGTGGCACTTTGAGCGTGTTGCAGGACACGTTTCAGCACTTCGACCGAGCCAGGGCGGGAGAAGCGGCCGCCAGCATTGCCTTTTATGCTTTCTTTTCCCTGTTCCCTTTGTTGTTGGCAATCATCGTAGCCGGGAGTGTGGTGTTGCAAAGCGAGCAGGTGCAGGCCTGGGTACTGGGGCTGGTGACCGAAGCGATCCCGGTAGCGCAGAGTCTGATCGAACGGAACATTGAGACCGTGCTCCGACTGCGCGGCACGGTTGGGATCGTCGCCCTGATGGGCCTCCTTTGGTCCGGGTCAGGGGCCTTGACGGTCCTGGTTCGTAACATCAACCTGGCGTGGATGAATGCCCAGCCCCGCAGCTTCGTGGCGGTCCGGCTACTGGCTTTGCGGATGGTGGCGGCCCTGGTGGCGCTGCTGGTGTTGGCCTCGGTTTCCAACACCGTGTTGAATATGTTGGCCCGGTTGAGCATTCCTCTGTGGGAACGGCTGCCGCTGGACGGCTCTTCCATATGGGCCGCACTCCTGAGCAGCATTCCTCGTCTGTTGATCTTTTTAGCGCTGTGGGGATTGTACTGGTGGGTTCCCAACACCAAGGTGCGTTGGTCGGATGCTTTCTGGGGGGCATTGGTCGTCACCCTGGCGGGCGAAGTGGTGACAAATGGGTTCACGTGGTATCTGAGCAGCGGACTGGTTCACTATGAGTTGATATACGGCTCTCTGGGAACAGTGGTCGCGCTGATGCTGTGGATCTACATCCAGACATCGGTGATCCTGTTCGGTGCGCATCTCAGCGCCGCCGTGGGGCGTCACAAGGATCGGAAGCGGAAGGACGGATGAGCAAGCAGACGGATGATCGCCTGTGGTCGCCCTGATGGAGGGCTTGTAGCCAAGCGTCCACCTGCGTGGGTGCGCCTGTCTACGTAGGTGGACAGCCGGCTTTAGCTCCTCAGGCGCGGTTTCAACCGTCGGCCTGAGGAGTTCGACAATGTTACATTGACCTCTTTGTTCGCCGAAGGTCTCCTGACCGAGGCGAAACAGCCCTGTTTTAGCCCCAAAGTGGCTCGGTCAGGAGACCTCGCCCAACGTTAAAGGGCAAATCCGGCGTCATTAAGCGAATGTGCCATTGTCAAGGTAGTAACGAGAAGTCAATATATTCCCTGGCACACTACCAGGGACAAGAGTCCGGATTCCCAGCCGCAGGTTTCGAACCCACGGCTAGGTGGGCTATTTTAGGAGAAGAGTTGGGAGGAAATGAATGATGGTCGCTGTGCTTACGGATTCCACAGCCAGTATCCCAGCTAACCTGATTCGGGGGTTGGGCATCGAGATCGTGTCGTATTACATCCATCGCGGATCGGAGACACTCCGGGATATGGTGGATGTTCAGCCGGGGGAATTCGCCGCCTGGCTGAAGACGGCCAGCCGCTTGCCTACAACGGCCAATCCCTCACCGGGCGACTATCTAGTCGGCCTGAAGAATCTGACCAAACGCGCCGGGGGGATGGAGATCGTAGCGCTGACGATGACCTCTAAAGGAAGCGGTGCGTACCAATCCTGCCTGACAGCGGTAAATATGCTTGCCGAGCAAATGCCCAAGTTGCGATGTGAGGTGGTGGACACACTCCAGGTAGGGATGTCACAAGGATGGGCAGCTGTCGAAGCGGCCCGGCTGGCCGCCGCCGGAGCCAAGTTCGACCAAGTGGTACAGCGTGCGCGGGAAGTCGCACAGCAGGGGATGATGATCCAGACCGCCGACACGTTGCGCTACCTCTATATGGGCGGGCGGATCGGGAAAGCCCAGCACCTGGTCGCTTCTGCCCTGAAAATCAAGCCGATTATCAGTATGCAGGAGGGGGTCATCGTAGCGTTGGGGACTGCTCGCGGTCAATTGCGGGCCTACCGCCGGATAGTAGACTTGATCGTTCGAAAAGTCGAAGCGGCAGGGAAAAGACGAATCAAAGCAGCCTTCACTCACGTGGCGGCTCCAGAGCGGGTGGAGCAACTTCGAGCGATGGTGGCCGAACGCGTCGAGTGCGAGGAAGTGTTGGTCTCTGAGCTTTCCTCGGCCTTGGCCGTCCATTCCGGCCCAGGAACAGTGGGCGTGAGCTTCTTCCCAATCTGATCACCATTGCACGGGCAGCCGCCGACCAAACTGGCAGTTACAAATTATGCTGAATAGTGGTATACTACGGGGCAAACTGAGTATGTAGGAGAAGTTGTCCCGATATGTACGGAACGGTAGTGCCTCGTTGATAAGGTCCTTGCTCCTTTGGCAGGAAGCTGTGCTCGGCGCGAGCAAAAATGACCTAATTGCTTCCGCTTCGCCTGGAGCAAAATAGATCAGGTTGACCAAGGCAATGAAAATCAAGATTTGGGGAGTGCGTGGGTCAATCCCCTCCCCACTTACCACACCAGAAATCGAAGACAAAATTCGGCAGGCCATTCTGGGTTTGCCGAACATTGACCCGCACGATGAACAGGCAGTGGAAGAGTATATTGCCACACTTCCCCAAACATTGCGCGGTACCGCGGGAGGCAATACACCGTGCGTAGAAGTTCGATCCGGTAATGACCTCATCGTACTCGACGCCGGGTCGGGGTTTCACGATCTGGGGCAAGAATTGCTGACCAGTGCCTTTAGCCGTGGTGAGGGAGAGCTTCATCTACTCATCAGTCACCTTCACTGGGATCACATCCAGGGGTTTCCGATGTTTATGCCGGCTTTTGTCCCCGGCAACCGGATCACCATCTACGGCTGTCACAAAGATCTGCGTACAGCCTTCGAGCTTCAGCAACGCGCTCCAATGTGGCCCAAATCGCTGGCGGATATGCCGGCCGAGATCACGTTCGTTCAACTGACACCAGGGGAGAGCATCACCATCGGTCAGGTATGTATCCATTCACTGCTCAACAATCATCCCAACCAGTCGTACAGTTATCGCCTGGAAGATGGGCACAGCGTCCTGGTATACGCCACCGATGCTGAATACAAACAATTGGATATGGCCACTCTGATGCCCTATGCTCGCTTCTTCCACAACGCTGACGTGTTAATCTTCGATGCCCAGTACACGTTGCGGGAGGCATGGCAACGGGTGGATTGGGGACACAGCTCTGCTATGATCGGTGTGGACCTGGCCCGGATGGCTGGTGTCAAGAAGCTGCTACTTTTCCACTACGACCCCACCTACTCCGACGCTGAAATCGAACAGATTCAGGCAACCGCCATTGCCTATCAGGAGCAAGATACCACGCGTCCGATCTGTGACGTTGTGATCGCTTACGAGGGGATGGAAATCGAGCTGGCCGCGCCAGGGGCCGTAGATGTGCAGTTCCCGGTGGGCAGCGAGGCGGCCGTTCTAACACCGACCAGCGTATTCGATGAACAAGGCGTCGGTCAGTTGGCCGACCAACTGGCGCGCCTGGCAGAACTGGATGGCCAGGCAATTTCCATCATTGATATGTCTCAGGTGGAGACGCTCACGACGGCTGGGTTGAAATCCCTGGTGAGTCTGTGTCGAAAGCGCGATGGCACACCGGTTGTGTTAGCAGCTCCCTCCGAAAACGTTCAAAAGGTGATCGAGTTGGGGGGACATGCGGACTATTTTGCCATTTATTCCTCGGTAGAGGCAGCTTTGGCAGCAGTTCAAGCCCGTGAGGCCTTGAATCTTCCAGGTCAGATCATCAAGGACCGCTATCAAATCCAGAGTAAGATCGGTGAAGGCTATCTGGGGGCTGTTTTGAAAGCCACCGATATGCGTCAGGGGCAGACTGTGGCTCTGAAAGTGTTTTCGTTGAATTTCAGTGAAGAACGATTGGCTCGACTGGGAGAGCAGGTCCGCCGAGCGATTCATCTGGATCATCCCGGTGTTGTGCGCATACTGGACTGGGATAATCAGGAACTTCCTTTGCAGGTAGAGGAATTCATTGATGCCCCTTCCTTGGCCGATCTGTTCAAAACGAGCACCCACGTTCCTGTGCAGCAGGCCATTGCTATCGCCCAGCAAATTCTGGCGACTCTTGAGTACGTCCATAGTTGGGATATCGTCCATGGCGATTTAGAGCCATGTAACATCTTCTTGACCAAAGAGGGAATCAAAATCAGTGGGTGGGGAATGGGCATCCTACGCGAGGGACGACCTGCGCTACCGAATGCGCATCAGGCTCCAGAGCAAGCTGCTGGACGGCCAACCACTCCTCAGGCGGACCTGTATGCTGTGGGGGTGATCTTATATCGGTTGCTTACCGGACACTATCCCTATGAAGAGGCTAACATCGGAGAGACTAACACACTTCCCCGCCAGTTGCTTCCTCCTGGAGAATGGAACCCGAATCTTTCACCTGCTCTGGCACACCTGGTGATGAAACTACTCGCCTGGCAGCCCGCCGAGCGATACACCAGTGCCGGGGAAGTGCGCAGTATTCTCGCCGCTCTGGCCATGGAAGACACCGATGCATTGATTCGCCGTTCTACGAACCTGGTGGGACGAGAATCCTTTATAGAAACTCTTCGTTCCAGTTGGGAGCAGTCCCGTCAAGGGGCGGGGCAAGTGGTGTTCATCACGGGAAAATTGGGGGTCGGTAAGACCGCTTTGGCATTGGATGCTACCTCCACCTTTCAGTCAGCCATACGCCTGGTAGGATATTGTGATCCCACAAAGACCCACACCCCGTATTATCTCGTTACTCAAATCATGGAGGCATATCTGGCCACATTGTCGGTGGACCGACTTCAGAAGGCTGTTGAAAAGCTGTCCGATCTGGCAATTTTGCTTCCTACGGTTCATGCCTGGGTTTCGAAAAGTACGCACAAGCAAAATGCTCTCCAGCGGTCGGTTTCCTTGAAGCCCAGGCAGGGGCAACGCCGCGTATTGAATCAACTGATGGAATTCATCCAGGAGGCAACGCAAGAGATGCCCTGGGCAGTGATTCTAGATGATCTTCACTGGGCAGACTCCAACAGCCTGAGTTTGTTGTGCCACCTTAGTCAACACCTCGATTCTCTGCCAATGTTGATTGTGGGGACGTTCGAGGAAGAGAGGTTACACACCCGACATCCTCTTCAGGAAATTTGGCGGGGGACAAGTTGTCGCTACACACACCATTTACATCTGGAGAATTTGAGTCGCCAGGAGGCACAACAGGTATTGGAAAACCTGTTGCGTTCACCTGTACCGGCGTCATTGCTGACGAAGCTCTATCAACATACTTGTGGGAATCCGTTGTACCTGGAGGAAATAGCCTTGGGTATGATGGACGACGGGCTGATTACAATGGAGGAGGGAGAGTATCATTTCCCTGATACGGTTGATGTGCGCTTGCCGCAAGATGTACGAGAGGCGATCTGGCGCCGGATTCGCCGTCTTAGTCCGGATGCACAAACCATGCTCCGTTCTGCCTCGGTATTAGGGTTGACATTTCGACTGGATGACCTTAGTCGGATCGGCGATCTGTCGGAGTACGAAACGCTGGAACATTTGGATATGGCGTTGGGGCATAGACAGATCTACGAGTTACCCGGCGGCACTGCATTTCGATTCTCCCATCCAGAAATTCAGTATGTCCTGTATGCAGATCTGGGTTCTCCTCGTCGGCAGCTACTACACCGGCAAGCGGGTGAGACCATCGAGCAACGCTGCCGTCACGAACCCCAGTTCTATGCTGAAGAACTGGCCCGACATTTCATTGAAGCCGGAAATATGGAGCGGGCATTGACGTATAGCATCCACGCGGCCCGCCGTTCCGAAGCCATCTATGCCAGCGATAAGGCGTTGTTTTGGTACAATCGAACTCTGGAGATGTTGGATCATCTGGGGTTGGAGAAAGCGACACAGTTTGAATCCCTTCGTCTGCTGGCTCACGAGTCCCTGGGGAATGTGTTGGCTCAGGATGGGCAGTATGACGCTGCGCTCGAACATTACACGTCGGCGCTGTTCAAGTGGCTGGGGCAGGAACCTACGTCCGGGAAAGCTCCTCCCTCTATCGAGGCTGTACGTATCTATCTTTTCGGGGCAGAATTGTATGCCCGCCAAGGCAAATACGATGAGGCAGTTACCTGGTGCCAAAAAAGTCTCGATTTGGCTTCACGCATTCACGACGATGAGGCAATGCAGGCGCGGGGGTATGCGTGTCACATGTTGAGCAAAATTTGTATTCATACCGGCGACCTCCCTTATGCCATCCAGTTTGGCGAAGAGAGCGCACGTATTTACCGACAAATT
Organism: uncultured Anaerolineales bacterium; assembly: GCA_964643875.1. Classification (GTDB taxonomy): domain Bacteria; phylum Chloroflexota; class Anaerolineae; order B4-G1; family B4-G1; genus CAZXVB01. The sequence goes on from CAZXVB010000022.1 coordinate 15,442, forward strand.
GAGCATCCAGTAGGACAAGCCAACGCTTACAGCGACTTGGGATTAGCTTACTATCACCAAGGGAAGTGGCATCAGGCCGAAGAGATATATCGGAAAGGTCTGAGATTGCGGCAGGAGGTCGGTGATACCGAGGGCGAGATAGAATTACGAAATCGAATCGCTCGTATCCACATTGAACGGGGAAACTGGGAATCGGCGTTGGAACTGTTGGAGAGCAATCTTTCGCTAGGCCGGTTGGTGGATGCACCCGCGCAAATTGGATTGACGTTTAGCCTTTTGGCACATATGCATGTGCTGTTCGGGGAACTGGAGTCCGCAAACGAGAGCCTGGCTCAAAGTGAACAATATTTCATTCAATCCGAAGCCGATAAGTACTTATCGGAATTGGAACAACGATGGGGAGAGTACTATCTGACAATCGGCGACCTGACCCGGGCACTGCAGCACACGCAGCGCTCGATGGAATTGGCCGTCGACCAAGAGCTGCCTTTAGAGGAAAGTCAAGCTTGTCGTTTGCTAGGGCGGGTGCATATCGCCCGGCAGGAGATAGAGCCGGCCGGAACTGCACTCCGACAAAGCCTGGAACTCCTGGAACGGATGGGAAGCCGATACGAGTTGGCCAGGAGTCAAGTAGCCCTGGCCTATTTGGCCCTGGCTGGTGGGGCAGAGGCAGAGGAAGTAGAGAAGATCCGAGAGGATTTGCATAAAGCGATCCGCGTGTTGGAGGAGCTTGATGCCAAACCGGCCCTGGAAGAAGCTCAGGTGATCGTCCGAGAATTGGCAGAATCGTAGAGAACCATAGGTGTCACTCCTCAGGCCAGCGGTTGAAACCGCGCCTGAGGAGCTAAAGCTGGCTGTCCACCTACGTAGACAGGCACGTCCGCGTAGGCGGAGGCCCAACCGCAGGCTCGTAATAGGCGATTTCACTATCCGACATATTGATCGGTAACCCTCCCGCAGGTTTGAAATTACGTCAGTTGCACGTGTATAGCTCCACATCAGGGCACAAAATGCCCTCAAACCGCTTCTGAAC